>JAFRZQ010000075.1 GCA_017442465.1 Anaerotignum sp.
CGAATGTATTCGGTGTCAACTATTTATGGATATTTTTTTACAGCTCTTTTTCTGTTTTGCTTAACTGAGCTTGAGGGGTTCGGGGTAAGCAATGTTTTCATGACTGATCTGTGCGATATCGTAAGGGGATGTCTGGTAAACAAAGTAGTTCAGCCAGTTGGAGTAAAGCAGGTTGGCATGGGCTCTCCATGTTACCAGAGGGTCTTTGGTGTCGTCGTCGTTAGGATAGTAGTTTTTGGGAACGGCGATTTCCAGACCTGCATTCTTGTCCCGCAGATATTCTTTTTCCAGTGTGCGGGGGTCATATTCAGAATGGCCCATGATGAATACCTGTTTGCCGCCGTCTGTATGGATAGCATATACGCCTGCTTCTTCGGAGGAAGCGATGATCTTCAGACGGGGGTCTTTTTCGATGTCTTCTCTGTCCACTGTGGTATGTCTGGAGTGGGGCACATAGAAAATATCATCGGAACCACGGAACAGGATGGATGTTTTCTTTTCCAGAGTGTGGGGGAATACGCCGAACATCTTTTCATCCATGATGCGTTTGTTGATGCCGTAATGGTAGTACAGGCCGGCCTGCGCGCCCCAGCAGATATGGAAGGTGGAGTGTACGTTGTTTTTGCTCCATTCCATGATTTCCACCAGTTCATCCCAGTATTCTACTTCTTCGAAATCCATCAGTTCTACGGGTGCCCCTGTGATGATGAGACCGTCCCAGTTCTGGTCTTTTACTTCGTCAAAAGTTTTATAGAAGGAGATCATGTGATCTTCAGGTGTGTTTTTGGATTCGTGGCTCTTTGTATGGATCAGCTCCAGTTCGATCTGCAGGGGGGTATTGCCCAAGAGACGGGAGAGCTGTGTTTCTGTGTCGATTTTAGTGGGCATCAGGTTCAGCAGAAGGATGCGCAGAGGGCGGATATCCTGTGTCAGCGCTCTTGTTTCTGTCATGATGAAGATATTTTCGTCGGTCAGTACCTGAGCCGCGGGTAATGCGTTGGGTATTTTAATTGGCATAAGAAATCACCACTTTCATTTTTTTTGTTTATTTAATAGCCTCTAAAGCCTGTGCGATGTCGTCGATCAGATCCTGTGCGCTTTCCAGACCGCAGGACAGACGAACCATGTCACCGGGAACGCCGGCAGCAGCCAGTTCTGCATCTGTCATCTGTCTGTGAGTGGAGCTTGCAGGGTGCAGGCAGCAAGTTCTTGCGTCTGCAACGTGAGTTTCGATAGCTGCGATCTTCAGGTTGCCCATGAAGGCTTCTGCAGCGGCTCTGCCGCCTTTTACGCCGAAGGAAACAACGCCGCATGTACCGTTGGGCATATATTTCTGTGCTACATCATAGTATTTGTCGCCTTCCAGACCGGGGTATGTTACCCATTCGATCTGATCGTGGGCTTTCAGATATTTTGCTACAGCCAGACCGTTTTCGCAGTGACGAGGCACGCGAACATGCAGGCTTTCCAGACCCAGATTCAGAATGAATGCGGACTGGGGAGAAGGTGTGGAGCCGAAGTCACGCATCAGCTGTGCTGTTGCTTTTGTGATGAATGCGCCTTCCTTGCCGAATTTTTCAGCGTATGTGATGCCGTGGTAGCTGTCATCAGGTGTGCACAGACCGGGGAATTTTTCTGCATGAGCCATCCAGTCGAAGTTGCCACTGTCAACGATGCAGCCGCCTACTGCTGCGCCGTGACCGTCCATGTATTTTGTTGTGGAGTGTGTTACGATGTCAGCACCCCATTCGAAAGGTCTGCAGTTTACAGGTGTTGCGAATGTGTTATCAATGATGAGGGGCACGCCGTGAGCATGAGCCGCTTTTGCAAAGCGTTCGATATCCAGCACGGTCAGAGCGGGGTTTGCGATGCTTTCGCCGAAGACAGCCTTTGTATTGGGTCTGAAAGCAGCTTCCAGTTCTTCATCGGAGCAGTCGGGTGCTACGAATGTGAATTTCACGCCCATTTTTTTCATAGTTACGGAGAACAGATTGAATGTGCCGCCGTAAATGGTGGAAGAAGCTACCACATGGTCGCCGCAGTTTGCGATATTGAATACAGCGTAGAAGTTTGCAGCCTGACCGGAAGATGTCAGCATCGCTGCTGTGCCGCCTTCCAGTTCAGCGAGCTTCGCAGCAACATAGTCGCATGTGGGGTTCTGCAGTCTGGAATAGAAATAGCCGTTTGCTTCCAGATCAAACAGTTTGCCCATGTCTTCGCTGGTGCTGTATTTGAATGTTGTGCTCTGATAAATGGGCATCTGTCTGGGTTCGCCGTTGCCGGGTGTGTAGCCGCCCTGTACACATTTTGTTTCGATACGATAATTGCTCATTTTCATTTCCTCCTTGGTAATAAATATAGAAATATGGTCGTTTTCGTTGGATTATGATTATTTTGGGTATAAAAAAATCCGCCCCAAAGTAATCCTTTGAGACGGATATGATCCGCGGTACCACTCAAATTGCATATCTGAAAATATGCCACCTCTCAGGCTCCAACAAGCCCTATGCTTTTACGCAGCAGTCACGGGAGGATCCTACGCACATTTCATAAGAAATGCTCTCGAACCTCCGGCTCAGAAGCCATAGGCCATTGCGTACATTTGTTATCGGCTCACAGCAACCGCCGACTCTCTGAAAACACAGGCACGCGACCCTCTTCGTCATCGCCTTTAGATATTTAACTGTTAAAATGCATTATAGCATCGAAAAAAGTTTTGTCAACCACTTTTCACGGAATTTTATTCTTCTGTGACGGACAGCTCCGAATGTGGGACTTTTTTTGACCACATTGGTAAAAATGCTGAAAAAGGGATAAGTTTTATAAAATGATTCTCTGTTTTTGATTGCATTTTTTGGGATAATTTGTTTTTTTGAAAAAAGAAGTATGATATAATATTCAATTGGTAAAATGTCTTTATTTTGCGAAATATTGATTTTGAGGAGGTGCGTAATGTGGCACAGGAAGTAAATACGATCAATATGATGCCTTTTGCGCATCTGCATGTCCATACGGAATACAGCCTGCTGGATGGCTCTGCGAAGATCAAAGAACTGGTGCAGCGGGTAAAAGAACTGGGTATGGACAGTATCGCCATTACAGACCATGGTGCCATGTATGGTGCCGTTGAGTTTTACAAAGCAGCGCTGGATGCAGGCGTGAAGCCCATCATCGGGTGTGAGGTCTATGTGGCGGAAGGCTCCCGTTTCAAAAAAGAAGGCAAGGGCGGCGGTTATTATCATATGGTGCTCCTTGCAGAAAATAACGAGGGCTATCAGAACCTGATCAAACTGGTTTCCTATGGCTTCACGGAAGGGTTTTATTACAAGCCCCGTGTGGATAAGGAACTTCTGAGAAAATACAGCAAAGGGCTGATCGCTTCCAGTGCCTGCCTGGCAGGGGAAGTGCCCAGAAACATCCTGACCACTTCCTACGAAAAGGCCAAGGAAGCAGCGCTGGAATATCTTGAAATTTTCGGCGAAGGCAATTTCTTTCTGGAATTGCAGGATCATGGTATGCGGGAGCAGAAGATCGTCAATCAGGCACTGGTGAAAATGAGTGCCGAAACAGGCATCCCTCTCATCTGTACCAATGACAGCCATTATATTTATAAAGAAGACGCAGACCCCCATGACATCCTGCTCTGCATCCAGACGGGCAAGACCATTCTGGATGAAGACCGCATGCGTTATGAGGGAGGGCAGTTTTATGTGAAAAGCCCCCAGGAAATGTATGAGCTTTTCTCCTTTGCTCCCGAAGCCTGCCGGAATACGGCAAAGATCGCGGAACGCTGTAATGTGACATTCGCTTTCCATGATCTGAAACTGCCCCGTTTCGATGTGCCCGAAGGCAAAACGGCAAATGCATATCTGAGAGAGGTCTGCTATGCAGGATTCGCATTAAA
>JAFRZQ010000076.1 GCA_017442465.1 Anaerotignum sp.
CTCTGACCATGTTCCGTATCGAAGACCATCATGAAGCGGCGGTCATCGAAATGGGTATGAATCATTTCGGTGAACTGGATAGGATCGCCACAGCGGTGCGCCCTCATATTGGTGTGATTTCCAACGTTGGCGTGGCACATATCGGTTTCCTGGGCAGCAGAGAAGGTATCCTGAAGGCAAAATGCGAAATGCTGGATCATCTGGAACAGGATGGCGTTGCGATCCTGAACGCAGACAATGATATGCTGCAGACACTGGAAGGCAAACTGCCCCATGCAATCAAATGGTTCGGTGTGGAAAATAAAAGAGATTTCTATGCAGATGAAATTGAAGTCATTGGTCTGGAACAGACAAAATGTACCCTGCACACACCCATCGGTTCTGTTTCCGTTGTGATCCCTGTTCCCGGGGAACATATGGTGCTGAACGCTCTGTCTGCAGCGGCGGTTGGCGTAGAACTGGGCCTGACACTGGAACAGATTAAAGCCGGTATCGACAATTTTGTTCCTACCAAGAAAAGAATGACCCTGATGAAGGATGTCAATGGTATCACCATCCTGAATGATTCTTATAACGCAAATCCTGTTTCCATGAAATCCGCACTGGATGTTCTTTCTAATGCAGAAGGCAGAAAGGTGGCTGTTCTGGGAACAATGGGGGAACTGGAAGACTATGCCCCTGCCATGCATAAGGAAGTTGGTGCATACGCAGCGGAAAAAGGCACAGATGTGCTGATCTGCATCGGCAAGTGGAACGACTGCATGGAAGCGGGTGCAAAAGAAGGCGGTATGACAGAAGTATACCGTTATGAAACACAGGAAGAGTTCTGGGAAAATGGTCTGTCTCTCATCAAAAAAGGCGACAATGTGCTGGTAAAAGCATCCCTTTCCACAGGATTGTCCAGAACAGTAGATAAATTGCAAGGAGTGAACTAAAGTGGGTTCTTTGGAACAGGCAGTCTATGCCATTATCATATCTTTCGTGATCGGTGTGATCTTGTGTCCCATCGTGATCCCTATGCTGAGAAAGCTGAAATTCGGTCAGAATGTCCGCGATGACGGCCCTGAAACACATCTGGCAAAGCAGGGTACCCCGACCATGGGTGGTGTATCTTTCCTGATCGCTTTCGTTATTACCAGTCTCTTTTTCCTGAAAGGAAACAGAGATGGCGCGGCTATTATGCTTCTGACTTTGGGCTTTGGTCTGGTTGGTTTTCTGGATGACTATATCAAAGTTGTGAAAAAACGTTCTTTGGGGTTGCGTGCCTATCAGAAACTGCTGCTGCAGCTGATCTTTACAGGTCTGTTCTGTGCATATATCCTGAAAAGCGGCATTGGTACTGCGATTTATGTACCTTTTACAAACGGCTTCATGCTGGATCTGGGTATCCTGTTTGTGCCCTTCCTGTTTGTGGCAGTTCTGGGTACTGTAAACGGTGTTAACCTGACAGACGGTCTGGATGGTCTGTCCAGTGGTGTGACGCTTCTGGTAGCAGCTTTCTTTATGATCGTGGCATGGGCAGCAGGCAGCACAGTGGCACCTGTCTGCGGTGCTATCGTAGGTGGTCTGATGGCTTTTCTGATCTTCAATTCTTACCCTGCGAAGGTATTCATGGGGGATACAGGTTCTCTGGCACTGGGCGGTTTTGTGGCTTCTGTTGCCTTTATCCTGAAAATGCCTGTCTTTATCGTGATCGTAGGTTTCATCTATCTGTGGGAATCTATCACAGTTATGCTGCAGGTAGGCTGGTTCAAGTTAACAAAGAAAAAATACGGTGAAGGCAGACGTCTGTTCAAGATGGCTCCTTTCCATCATCATCTGGAAAAATGCGGCTGGAGAGAAACAAAGGTTGTTACTCTGTTCTATGTGGCTACAGCACTCCTGTGTCTGGTTGGCTTCTTAGGCTGTAAATATATGTTCCTGTAATGGGAAACTGGAAAGAAGGAATTAGTTGTGGAATACAATGGTAAAAAAGCCCTGGTCTGTGGTATGGCAAGAAGCGGTATCGCAGCAGCAAAACTGCTGAAAAGCCTGGGCGCAGAAGTGACACTGCAGGATATGAAGAAAAGAGAAGATATTGCTGCAGATGTGCTGAATCTGGAAAATGAGGGGATCGTGCTTTACACAGGTGCAAACCCTGACGATATTGCCTGCGAACAGGACATCATCGTTCTGAGCCCCGGCATCCCCTGTGATCTGCCCTTTATCAATGCGGCAGAAGCGGCAGGCGTTTCTGTCATCAGTGAAGTGGAACTGGCTTATGGCCTGACAAAATGCCCCATCACTGCCATCACAGGCACAAATGGCAAAACAACAACAACAACACTGACAGGCGAGATCATGAAAGCTGTTTACGGCAATACGGCTGTGGTTGGTAACATCGGTATCCCTTACAGTGAAGAAGTGGAACGCCTGACAGAAAAAGACTGGGTGGTTGCGGAAATCAGCAGCTTCCAGATGGAAAAGGCAAAGGAATTTCATCCCCATATCTCTGCGGTGCTGAATATCACACCTGACCATCTGAACAGACATAAAACCATGGAAGTTTACATTGCCATGAAGGAAAGAATATTCGAAAAACAGACAGCAGAAGATTTCTGCATCCTGAATTATGGCGATGAAGCCTGCAGAAAAATGGCAGACAAAACAGCGGCGAAGGTATTTTTCTTCAGCTCTTCCGAAAAACTGGAGAAAGGCATTTATCTGGATGGGGAAAATATCGAAGTGCGCTGGGGAGCAATCAATGAAACACTGATCAACGTAAATGATCTGCAGATTCTGGGCGTACACAACCATGAAAATGTTATGGCGGCAGCGGCAATGGCGATCTGTGCAAACATCCCTCTGGATACCATCAGAGAAGTGCTGAAAGCCTTTGCAGGCGTAGAACACCGCATCGAATATGTTGCGACTGTTGATGGTGTAGATTATTATAACGACTCCAAGGGTACAAATGTAGATGCTTCCATCCGTGCGGTACTGGCTATGAAAAAACCTATCGTGCTGATTGGCGGCGGCTATGACAAAGGCGGTTCCTTCGACGAATGGACACAGCTCTTCCCCGGCAGGGTGAAACATCTGGTTCTGATCGGTGTGACAGCACCAAAAGTACGCGAATCTGCGGAAAAATTCGGTTTTACAGCCATTTCCGACTGTGAAACATTCAAGGAAGCTGTAGACCTGTGCAGAGAAAAAGCGGAAGACGGTGACTGCGTACTGCTTTCTCCTGCATGTGCAAGCTGGGGCATGTTCGATAACTATGAACAGCGCGGCGATATGTTCAAGGAACAGGTAAGAGGTTATTTGAAATAAAATTCTTTAAGAGGTGTAAAGATGGGCAAAAATCCTGACAGACCGAAAAAGAAAACCGCGAAGCGGAAGTATATGAAACCCGGTGGGTATGATTTTACTGTACTGTTTATCGTGCTGACACTGGTGCTGTTCGGGATTGTCATGATTTTCAGCTCCAGTTATTATCATACGATGACCAGCACGAAGTTTAAGAATGATATGTTCTATTTCCTGAAGAGACAGAGCGTTTGGGCTGTGTTCGGGGTTTGTGCCATGGTTGTTGGCATGACGATACCTTATCATTTCTGGAAGAGATTTGCGAAACTGTGTTACTGGCTTTCCAATGCCTTTCTGGCCATGCTGCCCTTTGTCGGTATTGAAGCGGGCGGTCAGAAGCGTTGGTTAGGGGTGGGGCCGATTCAGTTCCAGCCTTCGGAATTTACGAAGATCGCGGTCATTCTATATCTTTCTGTATATGTCATTGAGCATCGGAAAGAATTGGGGAATCTCAAAGGCTTTATAAAAGCTGGCTGCGTGCTGCTGCTTCCTGTTGGGTTGATCGCAGTATCAAACTTTTCGTCTGCATTGCTGGTAGGTTTGATGGGGGCGGCGATCCTCTTTGTGGCCAGCCCCAGGATCTGGTATTTTGGTGTTGGCGGTGCGGTTCTGGCAGTTTTGGGTACGATTGCAGTTGTACTGTTCCCTTACCGTGTGGGACGAATCAAAACATGGCTGGATCCCTGGGCAGACCCTACGGGGGCAGGCTTCCAGACCATCCAGTCTCTGTATGCGGTGGCATCCGGCGGGCTGTTTGGCTTAGGCCTGGGGCAGAGCCGGCAGAAGACATTCATCCCCGAAGCCTATAACGATATCATTTTTGCGATCATCTGTGAAGAACTGGGGCTTGTTGGCGCGGCACTGGTCATCATGCTGTTTGCGGTATTGATCTGGCGTGGCATCAAGATCGCCATGAATGCCAGAGACAGCTTCGGTATGCTTGTGGCTACAGGCATTACAGCGGTCATTGCATTCCAGTCCATTATCAATATCGGCGTAGTTACCAATACCATTCCCAATACGGGGCAGCCATTGCCTTTTGTCAGCTACGGCGGTACATCTCTGTTGTTTTTGATGGCAATGGTCGGCATTCTTCTGAACATTTCCAGATATCCCAAGGAAAGGGAATAAATTACATAAGAAAACAGGCGGACTTTCGGGAAGAGATTTTCGAAAGTCCTTTTTGTTTGTATACATGAACAATTGCACAAGAAAGGCTTGACAAAGTTGGGTAAATTGAATAAAATCTGATGGTATAGGAAAAGAATAAGCACTGTGAAAGACAGAGAAAAAGAGGAGTACACATCCGGAATTCTCAGAGAGAAGGGCTCATCGGCTGAAAGGCCCTTTGATAGGAAAGATGTGGAAGGTAGCTTTGGAGTCGTTTTGCTGAAGGAAGAGTAGGCGAAAACGGGAGGTCCCGTTACAGACCGTAAGAGTGTCCGTCTGTTTCAGGCGGAAATTAAGGTGGTACCGCGAGCTTTCGTCCTTTGTTGGACGGAAGCTTTTTCTATATTTCACGGTTATTTTTCCAAAAGATAAAAATGGGAGGAAAGAAATATGAGAGAGTTGGCAAAGAATTTTGACCCCTCTGCTGTAGAGGAAAGACTTTACAACACATGGATGGAAAAGAAATATTTCCATACAGAAGTAGACAAAACAAAAGAACCTTTTTGCATCGTAATGCCACCCCCGAACATCACAGGTCAGCTGCACATGGGCCATGCCCTGGATAACACCATGCAGGATATCCTGATCAGATGGAAGAGAATGTCCGGCTACAATGCCCTGTGGGTGCCTGGTATCGACCATGCGTCTATTTCCACAGAACTGAAGGTGGTTCAGAAAATGGCTTCCGAAGGCCTGACAAAAGAAGATGTAGGCCGTGACGGTTTCCTGGAAAGAGCATGGGCATGGAAAGAAGAATACGGCGGTATCATCCTGAATCAGCTGCGTAAACTGGGCTGCTCCTGCGACTGGGATCGTGTTCGTTTCACAATGGACGAAGGCTGCTCCGATGCAGTTCTGGAAACATTTATCAGACTGTATGAAAAGGGTTATATCTACCGCGGTGAAAAGATCATCAACTGGTGTCCTGAATGCCAGACAACCATCTCTGACGCAGAAGTAGAACACGTTGATATGGCTGGTCACTTCTATCACATCAACTATCCTATCGTTGGTTCCGATGAAAAGCTGAGACTGGCTACAACAAGACCTGAAACAATGCTGGGCGATACAGCTGTTGCCGTTCATCCCGAAGATGAAAGATATCAGCACCTGATCGGCAAAACATGTATCGTTCCTGTTCTGAATAAGGAAGTTCCTATTATTGCGGATGACTATGTAGACAGAGAATTTGGTACCGGTGTTGTAAAAATCACACCCGCTCACGACCCTAACGACTTTGAAGTTGGTCTGAGACATGATCTGCCTCGTATCTGTGTTATGAACGATGACGGCACTATGAATGAACTGGCTGGTAGATTCTGCGGTATGGACAGAATGGAAGCAAGAAAAGCCATTGTGGAACAGCTGAAAGAAGAAGGCCATCTGGTTGAGATCGAAG
>JAFRZQ010000077.1 GCA_017442465.1 Anaerotignum sp.
ACGGCCGCGGATCTCCATGCGTTCTTCTCTTTCCAGAGGAAATGCGGAGCCGATGGTGATCTTGATCTCTTCTGCAGTGCGGTCACCGATGGCCAGATTGAATTCTTTTCTGATGTAGGAAATGATGGCATTATCCAGTGCGTCACCGGCGATACGCAGGGAACGGCTGGTTACGATGCCGCCCAGAGAGATGACAGCCACTTCCACTGTGCCGCCGCCGATATCAACGACCATGCTGCCTGTGGGCTCTGCAACGGGCAGACCGGAGCCGATGGCGGCTGCCATGGGTTCTTCGATCAGGTATGTGTCTTTTTCTCTGGAGCCGGCAGCGATGGCTGCTTCCAGTACGGCACGCTTTTCTACTTCTGTGACACCGGAGGGCACACAGATGACGATGCGGGGCTTGGGCCCGAACAGAGAACGCACATAAGCCTTGTTGATGAAGTAACGCAGCATTGCCTGTGTTACGTCGAAGTCAGCGATAACGCCGTCCTTCATGGGACGGATCGCTACGATATTGCCGGGTGTACGGCCGATCATTTCTTTTGCCTCGTTGCCCACGGCCAGAACCTCTCTTGTCTGTGTGTTGATGGCAACAACGGAGGGCTCATTGACGATGATGCCTTTTTCGCCCATATAAACCAATGTATTCGCGGTACCCAGGTCGATACCCATATCTTTGGAACCAAACATAATTTTACCCCTTTCATTATTTGGAAACGCTGCCGAAAACTGCCGGAAAGCGTTGATTTGCCTGAATTTTGCCTTACATTTTATCATACCGCGTTTTGGCTTTCTTTTCAAGGAATGTGCAGTAATTTTCGGAAAAAATGCAAGTTTTTTTGGACAAAAAAAGGACATTTTTTCATGCCCCTTTTATTGTCACATTTTTCGGTAGATAAAGAATGCCAGCACGATGCCGATGATCCCGGCAATGGTGAAGCGGATGGTCAGCCCAAACTGCAGTGTCAGTACCCCAAGATCCAGAACAAGAGGGGAGGACAGACCAAAACTGCTGCCATAATTCAGCCAGCTCAGTGCGGAAATGCCACCCAGAGCACTGCCGATAAACCCGCCCAGAACGACGCCGGCCAGCATCAGCAGGATCAGTACCCATATATTTTGTGAGGAACGACGTGCCATATATATAATCCTCCTTACATACAAATGATTTAACTATATCATTGTATCACAAAACCGGGGAAGGGTAAAGCGAACAGAAGCTTAAAAGAGGACAAAAAAAGACTCCCCGATTTCTCGGAGAGCCTTGTGTAAGCTTGGATTATTCAGTCAAGTCTGAATCTTATTCAGCTTTGGGAGCTTCTGCGGGAGCTTCAGCCTTAGGTGCTTCCTGTGCAGGAGCAGCGGGTGCTGCTGCAGGAGCTGCAGGTGCAGCTGCGGGAGCGGGCTGAGGAGGTCTCTTACCTGTCAGAACGCCTTTAGGACATTTGTTTGCACAGATGCCGCAAGCTTTACATTTGTCGTAGTCGATAACAGCCAGGTTGTCGATTACGTGGATAGCGTCGAAAGGACAGTTCTTTTCGCAGATCTTACAAGCGATACAACCAACGGAGCAGTTGGGGATAACGTTCTTGCCCAGATCTTTGGAGGAACACTGTACTTTAACTTTCTTCTTAGCGGGCAGCAGTTCGATGATGTGTTTAGGACATGCGGATACACATTTACCACAAGCTACACATTTATCTTTATCGATTACTGCAATACCGTCAACGATTTCGATTGCGCCGAAAGCACAAGCTTTTTTACAGGAGCCCAGACCCAGACAGCCATAGGAGCAGGATTTGGAGCCGCCGCCAGCCAGCTGAACAGCGAAGTTACAATCGTCGATACCGAAGTATTCATATTTATCTTTTGCTTTTTCGCAAGTACCGCCACATTTTACAAAAGCAGCCACAGGTTCGGAAGCGGAAGCTTCGATACCCATGATCGCACCGATTTTTTCAGCGCAAGCTGCACCACCAACGGGGCAAGCGTTTACGGGAGCTGTACCAGCAACGATAGCGCCTGCACAACCACCACAACCGGGGAAACCGCAACCACCGCAGTTAGCGCCGGGCAGTACGCCCAGGATTTCACCGATACGAGGGTCTTCTTCTACTTTGAAAACTTCAGAAGCAACACCCAGGCAAGCGCCGAAAACAACGCCCATGCCGCCAATGCTCAGGACGGGGAATAAAATACTCATTGGATCCATATTCTTTTACCCTCCTTCTTACAGTTTGATCAGACCAGAGAAGCCCAGGAATGCGATGGACATCAGACCAGCTGTGATCAGAGCCATAGGGAAACCATCAAAGGCTTTAGGTGTGTCATTGTCAGCGATTCTTTCACGAATACCAGCGAACAGAACGATTGCCAGTGCGAAACCAGCCGCACCACCAACTGCGTTCAGAACGGATTCGATGAAGTTGTAGCCTTTCTGCATGTTTGTTACGGCTACACCCAGTACCGCACAGTTTGTTGTGATCAGGGGCAGGAATACGCCCAGTGCCTGATACAGAGCGGGTGCGGATTTTTTCAGGAACATTTCTACGAACTGTACCAGGGAAGCGATCAGCAGAATGAACGCGATGTTGTACAGGTATGTGATGTTCAGGGGCACCAGGATCAGGTTGTATACCAACCATGCTACAGCTGCTGCCAGGGACATTACGAAGATTACGGCCATACCCATGCCGGCCGCTGTATCTACCTTCTTGGATACACCGAGGAAGGGACAGATACCTAAGAACTGGGACATTACGTAGTTATTTACGAAGATGCCAGCCAATACTAATAAAATCAGATTCATCTATTTTCCCCTCCTTTATGCTTTTTTGTTTTTGAAGTTGTTCAGAACAGCCATCATGCAAGCCAGTGTGAAGAACGCACCGGGAGCCATTACGAACAGCAGTGTTCTAGGGAATGCTTCGGGCAGTACTGTGATGCCGAATGCTGTACCAGAACCGATGAATTCACGGATCAGACCCATGGAGCCCAGAGCGATTGTGAAGCCCAGACCCATACCGATACCGTCAAATGCAGATGCGATAGGACCGTTTTTGGAAGCGAATGCTTCAGCACGAGCCAGGATCAGACAGTTAACTACGATCAGGGGGATGAACAGACCCAGGGAAGCATACAGGCTAGGAACGTATGCTTTCAGAACGAATTCAATGATTGTTACGAAAGTAGCGATTACTACGATGAAGCAAGGGATACGTACTGTATCAGGGATGATTTTTCTCAGCAGGGATACGAAGATGTTGGAGCAAATCAGTACTGCTGTTGCTGCCAGACCCATACCCAGACCGTTGATCGCAGAAGATGTTACCGCCAGTGTAGGACACATACCGATAACCTGCATGAATGTGGGGTTTTCATCGATGATACCGTTTTTAATCAATTTAACAGGGTTAGCCATCAGTTAGCACCTCCATTCGCTGCGACCCAGTCCAGAGCTTCCTGTGCGCCGGAGCACACTGCTCTAGATGTGATTGTTGCACTTGTGATGGGAACGATTGTACCACCATCTTTTGTTACTGTAACAGAGCCGGATGCGCCAGCGAACTGTTCGTAGAAGGAAGGATCTGTTGCCAGAGCGCCCAGACCGGGTGTTTCAGAGTGACCTGTTACACGCAGACCTGTGATAACGCCGTCAGCGCCAACGCCTACCATTGTGTTTACAGCACCGCCGAAACCGCCGGGAGCTGTTGTGATTACATAACCACCATTGTCAGCTGCGTATACAGCTGTGATTGTACCTGTCAGTTCTGTTTCTACCAGTTCGAAGGAACCAGCTTCAGGCATAACTGCTTTCATACCGTCATTCAGAGTTTTTTCTTCCTGTGCAGCGATGGGAGCTTTTGTGATTTCAGAAACTGCACCCAGCAGAGCTGCAGCAACGCCGGCGATCAGAAGCAGAACGATTGCGGGTCTAATGATTGCTTTAGAGTTCATGCTTTATTTCGCCTCCTTTGTTTTAGGCAGTGCACCGAAGATTGTAGGTTCTGTGAATCTTTCGATCAGAGGTACACAGCAGTTCATGATCAGGATAGAATAGGATACGCCTTCAGGGTAACCACCGAATGTACGGATCAGGTATGTGATCAGACCAGCGCCAACTGCGAAGATGATCTGGCCCTTAGGTGTTACGGGAGAAGAAGCGTAGTCTGTTGCCATGAAGATACCACCCAGCATTACACCGCCGGCCAGGATTTCATGTACGGGCATTCTTACGCCCTGTCTGCCGATTACAGCAAACAGAATGAATACTGTACCAATATACAGTACGGGGATCTTCCAGCTGATTACATGTTTGTACAGCAGGTAGATACCGCCGATGATCAGTGCGATTGCACATGTTTCACCGATACAGCCGCCAACCTGGCCCATTGCCAGCTGACCAACTGTTGCGTTCATGAAACCACCTTTCATACCTGCCAGAGGTGTTGCATATGTAGCAGCATCAGCAGCGCCTGTTGCAGCAGACAGAACGTCGCTCATTTCCAGGCCGTTAGGCATTGTCCATGTTGTCATTTCTGTAGGGTAGGAAGCCAGCAGGAATGCACGACCAGCCAGAGCAGGGTTGATGAAGTTCTGACCCAGGCCGCCAAACAGCTGTTTACCAAAGATGATAGCAAATGCACTACCTACGATAGCAACCCATACGGGAGCTGCTGCGGGCAGGTTCATTGCCAGTAACAGACCAGTTACAACTGCGGACAGATCGCTTACTGTAACGGGTTTTTTCATGATTTTCTGGCAGATAGCTTCGAAAGCTACTGCGGAAGCGATTGCTGCAATGATCAGGATCAGAGCAGGAATACCGAAATAATAGATACCCATTGCTGTTGCGGGCACCAGAGCAATGATCACGTCACGCATGATGCTCTGGATGGATTCTTTAGAACGCACATGAGGGGTACCGGATACTACAAAGTTAGCCATGTTTTATTCTCCCCCTTCTTAGTTCTTTTCAGCTTCAGCTTTTGCTTTTGCTTCAGCTTCAGCTTTTGCTCTTGCTGCTGCGGCTGCTGCTGCTTTTTTGCCTGCTTCGATCTTCTTAGTAGCTCTGATAGACTGAGCCAGCTGACGTTTTGCAGGGCATTCGTAAGAGCAGGAACCACATTCGATACAATCCAGACCGTGGTGTTTTACGAAACCTTCGCCGTCGCCTTTGATAGCGAATGCATTCAGCATGAAAGGCATCAGGCCCATAGGACAGTGGTCTACGCATTTACCGCAACGGATGCAGTTTCTTTCTTCGGGAATGTATGCTTCGTCTTTTGTGAAGCACAGCAGACCGGAAGTTGTTTTTACGGATGCAACATCCAGTGTGTACAGTGTGGGACCCATCATAGGACCACCTGCGATCAGTTTTACGGGAGGGTTATCTTCTACGAAACCGCCGATTTCTTCAACCAGATCTCTCAGTGTCATACCGATTCTGATTTTGTAGTTACCAGGGTTTTTGATACCTTTACCGGAAACTGTTACGATTCTTCTCATCAGAGGTCTGCCTTTTTCGATTGCTCTTTCGATAGCAACAACTGTATCAACGTTGTCTACGATACAGCCAGCGGAAGCGGGCAGAGCACCGGATTTAACTTCTCTCTTTGTGATAGCGTAAATCAGGTGTTTTTCGGAACCCTGAGGGAATTTTGTTGTCAGAGGCTGAACTGTGATGTTGTCGATGCCTTCACATGCTTTCTGCATAGATGCGATTGCTTCGGGTTTGTTATCTTCGATACCGATAACACCTTTTGCATTGGGATGCAGTTTCAGCATGATCTGCAGACCTCTTACGATTCTTTCGGGTTCTTCCAGCATCAGGCGGTAGTCACATGTGAGGTAAGGTTCACATTCTGCCGCGTTGATCAGGATGTGGTCGATAGGAGTGTCTTTAGGAGGGTTCAGTTTTACGTGTGTAGGGAAACCTGCACCACCCAGACCTACAACGCCGGCATTTTTGATCGCTGCCAGGATTTCGTCGTTTGTCATAGTTGTGTAATCTTTACCTTCGTTGAGACCTTCGATCTCTTCCATTTTACCATCATTTTTTACAACGATGGATTTTACCATAGCACCGCCGGGTACCAGCATAGGTCTGATGTCTACTACTTCACCGGATACGGAAGCGAAGATAGGAGAAGACATGAATGCGCCGGATTCAGCGATTTTCTGTCCTACTTTTACATGATCACCAACAGCTACCAGTGGATCACAAGGAGCACCGATGTGCTGGCTCATAGGGTAGAACAATTCGGAGCCTTCTTTGGGCATAATCACCTTGATGGGCTGGTCCTTTGCCAGTTCTTTCCCATCGGGAGGGTGTACGCCGCGTTTGAACGTTAAAGTTTGCATATTATCCCCCTCTGTTCAAATTTTGTCATGTGCCTGAGGTGGCACGGGTTGAAAAGTTATACTTTTATAAAAAAATAACTATAATATAACAGCAACATTTTAACGCAAAAATAAGAATTTCTCAACCAATTTCGCAGAAAAAAAGCGAAAAAACTTTTTTTCAAAAGAAATTTTCACCTGAATCTTCCTAAAAAGAGACTTCCTTCCATAACTGATGTCGAAACCTAATTTTTACCGTTATAATATTGCGGAAACATCCGCCGGTACAAATGCTTTGTATGCGAATGAATCATCGTTTATATTTTATACTTATTATCTATAAAAGTAAATGTTAATTTATTACCATAATCACAGGGCTTTTCCACGGTTTTTTAAGAATATTTTGACAAAATGATGCAAAATTCGTTAAAAACATGATAAAATAAAATCAGTCTAAAATGATAGGGAAAGGAGGGGATTCTATGGAGATTTCGTTACAGTTACAACAAAAACAGACACTGAGCCTGAAACAGCGGCAGTCGGTGGCCATCCTGCAGATGAACGCCCTTGCCCTGTCCGAATATGCAAGGGAGATGGCGG
>JAFRZQ010000078.1 GCA_017442465.1 Anaerotignum sp.
ACATGACCGTGTTCTCCATTGAAGATTTCTTCCAGCTGGCAGTCAGAGACGGAATGCTGCTGCAGGAACGCTGGCGATATATATATGATGACCCTTTCATATAATAATCCGTGTTCAAATTCGGGGCGGTGGACACAGCCGCTGCCGATGAGAACGATATCTCCTGTATCCAGAGAATACCGCTGTCCGTCTACGGTATAGCCGCCGCTTCCACTGCGAAGCATCAGCAGTTTGCAGAATTCGTGATAGTGGTAATCCACATTTGTTCCTTCTCTGTCCTTCAGATGAAATAAACGGAAATCATCCAGAAGATATCCTCGTTTTTCATAGTTCTTTTCCACTTTTTCACCTCCAAAAGCATTGTGATAGCATCATTTGCAATAATCATAGCATAAATTGAATTTTATTTGCAAGTAGTGCTGAATATAATAAGTGTAAAGATTGAAATCTGAAGTCTGTTGAAGATAAAGGAGTGTTGACCATGTTGATCGTAAAAAAGTTTGGCGGTACATCGGTTGCAGATAAAGAGCATATATTCAACGTAGCGAAAAGATGTCTGGAAGACTATAACAAAGGACATGATGTTGTGGTTGTACTGTCTGCTATGGGAAAACACACAGATGAACTGATTGCCCAGGCAAAAGCGATCAACCCCGAGCCTTCCGAAAGAGAAATGGATATGCTTCTTTCCATTGGGGAGCAGATGTCTGTCGCTTTTATGGCAATGGCATTTGAAACCATGGATATCCCTGCAGTTTCCCTGAATGCATATCAGGCAAAGATCCATACTACAAAGGAACATGGCAATGCAAAGATCACAAATATCGAAACAGACCGTATTTTCAACGAACTGGAACAAAGAAAAATCGTTATCGTGACAGGTTTTCAGGGAATCGCGGAAAACAATGACATCACGACACTGGGCAGAGGCGGTTCCGATACTACGGCGGTAGCACTGGCGGCAGCTCTTGGGGCAGATGCCTGTGAAATTTATACGGATGTTGATGGGGTTTATACAGAAGATCCCAGAAAAGTTCCTACAGCAAGAAAACTGGCAGAGATATCTTATGATGATATGCTGTATATGGCACTGAACGGCGCACAGGTGCTCCATAGCCGCTGTGTAGAGATCGCGAAGAAATTTGGTATCCCCCTGGTGGTGCGCTCCAGTATGAATCGCACAGAAGGAACGGTAGTCAGAGACAGAGAAGCAGTGGCATAACTATAAAATAAAAGGAATCGGATGAGGTACTTCCCCATCCGATTCCTTTTTTAATTTCGTTCCAGAAAAGGTGCAGAAACTCTGCGGTTGAAAAAGTCGATCAAAGGGCCCATAAAAAAGGCAGTCAGGATCGTTCCAATGCCGACAAAGGCAGGAATATCTGAAATATTGCCCTTTCCCATAAGAAAGAGCACGATGCCCAGAACTACGCAGGCAACATCCGTCATGATGCGGATGAATTTGAATTTGCCGATCTTCCATTTGTTTGCCATGATCAGGGCGATGGCATCGTAGGTGGATACGCCAAGGTCTGCAGTGATATAAACAGAACAGCCAAAGCAGAGGGCGACAAACCCGAAGATAAAGCTGGGAATGCGAATGAACATAGACGCATCGGGGAAAATCGCCAGCAAAGTCTGATGAGAAAAATCCACTACATATCCCAGCAGGAATAGATTGATGAAGGTGGCAATGCCAATATAATGTCTGTCAAAAAACAGAGCAAACAGCAGTAGGATGGCATTTACAATAACGTATAGCGTGCCAAAGCTGATGGGAAACATCTGGTGGGTGCCGCTCATGAAAGACTGGAAGGGGTCTACACCAAAGGCTGCCAGCTTAAAAAAACCTACACTGACGGCACCGATCATGACACCGATGATGGACATAAAGATTCTTTTTGTTTTCATAATCAAATTCTCCTGATCAGATTTCTTTGTAAATGAATACGGGGATCGGGGGATCGCCGGTACGGTTGTGGAAGGTATTGACGATAACCGTATATTTTCTGTTATCGATGGTCGCCAGATATTCCAGCAGGGCGTCCCGTTCTTCATAGCCGCTTTCGCCGCCGTAATAAATACATAGTGACATGATACCGCCGGGTTTTAACAGTCGAAGTCCGGCTTCGATGGCAGGGATACTGGTTTCCGGATGGGTGAAGATCTTATGGTTGCCGCCGGGGAGCCAGCCAAAATTGAACATGATACAGTCTGCCGTTTCCGGTTTAGCATACTGTTCCATATTGGAATGGCTGTCCAGGATCGTGGTTGCGATATGGTCATACCCTTTTTCGGAGATCAGTGTCTGCGTCTGTGCAATGGCGTCTGCCTGGATATCAAAGGCAAGCACTTTGCCGTTTTCTTTTACCAGTTCACATAGAAATACTGTATCTCTGCCTTTTCCGGCAGTGGCGTCGATGCAGAAAGAGCCGGGTTTTACATGTTCGGAAACAAATTTATGTGCAAGGAAAAGTGTATTCAGTCCCATAGTGTATTCCTCCTTGGAGTGATGCTCTTATTATACTAGAGGAAAAAAGGGGAATCAAGACGGGAGAATTTATGATTGAAAAAGCGAAGGATTGGACTATAATGAAAACAGAGAAAAATGGATAAAATGGGAGAAAATCATGGATACATCAAAAGAAAATGAAAAAAACGGGATCCTTCAGGTGTTTGGCTCGTATATCCTGTGGGGTGTTCTGCCGATATTTTGGAAACTGCTTTCGGAACTGAATTCTGTTTATGTCCTTGCCACCAGAATCGTATGGTCAGCAGTGTTCTGCCTGCTTCTGATCGCAGCAACGAAAAAGACGGAAGAACTGAAAGCGGTTCTGTCGGATAAAAAACTGCGGAAAACACTGCTCTGCTCCGGCATTGCCGTTGCCATCAACTGGGGTGTCTACATATATGCAGTCAATAATGGTCATATTCTGGATGCCAGTCTGGCTTATTATATGAACCCGCTGATCGTGATCGCCCTGGGATTTTTCCTGTTTCAGGAAAAACTGGTTCTTCGTCAGTGGATGGCGATCGCCGTTGCGGCCCTTGGCATTCTGATCGCAGTGATCGCCTATGGGGAATTTCCTTTGTTTGCCATTATTATCGGCAGTTCCTTTGCTGTTTATGGTGCTATCAAGAAAAATGTGAAGTGCAGCGGGCTGATTTCCACCTTTGTGGAAGCGTTATTTTTATCTCCGCTGGCACTGCTGTTTATTCTTTGGGCGGAATGGGGGCAGGCTGGTGCCATTGGTACTCTGGAAGGGATGCAGTTTCTGCTGATCCCCATGTCCGGTATTGTGACAAGCATTCCGCTTCTGCTGTTTTCCATGGGCGTATCAAAGGTATCTCTGTCTCTGACAGGTATCCTCATGTATATCAATCCGACGATGCAGCTTCTGATCGGTGTGCTGCTGTATCATGAAACCTTCGACTTTGCGAAGACGATCATGTTTGTCTGCGTATGGATCGGCGTGGTGCTGTTTATCAGTGCAGGAAGAAAAAACGGGCAGAATAAGAAAAGGGACCTCATTTGAGGTCCCCATTTTTATTTATTTTACCATACCATTCAGGAAAGCGATCATGGCATCAACCATTTCATCTTTCAGATCGCTGTAGTTATGGATCTCATGACGATATCCTTCGTAAATCTTTGTTGTTACAGTATGTCCTGTTTCTTCCAGCCATTTGGAAACCAGTTCTACGCCTTCGCCAAAGGAGCCGCAGGGGTCTTCTGCGCCGGCTACGTTATACAGAGGGATATCAGGTACCTGTTTTGCCCAGTCCAGAGTATTTACTTCCTGGATCATTTCCACGAACTGCAGCAATGCTTCGTTGGAGCAGGGTTTTGTGAAAGCATCAAAGGGGTCGTTTGCATGATCCAGCTGCACATAGGGATCATGGCAGATCCATTCGTTGCCGATCTTCACTTCTTCGATGCGGGAGAAAAGACCGCCTAAGAGGCTGCCCAGCAGCGCAGGATCTGCTTCAGCACCTTTGCCCGCATCCACCAGAGGTTTCAGGGCAGCGATACCCTGTTCGCAGGGAACTGCATCGGGGCCAACAGTACCGCAGATGATGGCACCGGCCAGTTCACTGCCGTATTTTGCCAGGAACTGACGGCAAATGATGGAACCCATGCTGTGGCCGTACATGAAGTAGGGAATATCAGGATATTTTTCCTGTACCAGCTGTTTCAGTGTGTGTTCGTCTTCCATCATGGTCTGGCAGCCTTTGGAGCCCCAGTTGCCCCATGTGTCGTTTTCCAGAGCAGTTTTGCCATGGCCAACATGGTCATCTGCTGCAACGATATAGCCTGCTTCCATGAATTTTACGATCATGTGGAAATATCTTCTGGAGTGTTCGCCGAAGCCGTGTACCAGCTGTACCACGCCTTTTGCCTTTGCTGCGGGCACATAGATCCAGCCATAAACATCATCGCGTCCGTTGTAGGATAAAAATTTCACTTCATGTAACATACGTTTCCCTCCCGTTCCTTCTTTTGGTTTTGTTCTGTTTTTCAGCAAAAAATTGCTCAATTATATATATTCGGCGAAGGAAGGGCAAAAACCTTTATTTTTGACATCTTTCTGTGGTAAAATTGTGATATTCCGAATGGAGGTATGATGATGAAACTGATCGCACCGGATTATTATACAAAATTTCAATGTATTGCCGACAGATGCAGACACAGCTGCTGTATTGGCTGGGTCATCGATGTGGATGCAGATACGTTGGAATATTATCATTCTGTGGAAGGAACTTTGGGGAAACGTCTGAAAAACGGCATTGATGAAGGCGGAGAAACGCCTCATTTCATTCTGGGAGAGGGGGAACGCTGTCCTTTTCTGAACCAGAATGGGCTGTGCGACATCATCACAGAGCTGGGCGAAGGAGCCCTGTGCCAGATCTGTACCGATCATCCCCGTTACCGTAATTTCTATTCTGACAGAACGGAGATCGGCCTGGGCCTTTGCTGCGAAGCGGCAGGGGAACTGATCCTGAAACGGAAGGAAAAAACAACGCTGGTGGTTCTGGAGGATGATGGAGAAACGGAAGAACTGGATGTTCCTGATGAATCTCTGCTGACGTGGAGGGAACAGCTTTTTGCAATCGCCCAGAACAGAAACCTGACGATCGAAGAACGCGCGGTATCAGTCCTGAATGCAGCGGAATTTACCATTCCTGCAAGAAGCCTTGCTGAATGGGCGGATATTTATCTGGAACTGGAACGCCTGGAGGAAAGCTGGACAGACCGCCTGCAGGAACTGAAAGTTACAGATATTTCTATTGCACCGGTTTTGGATGCGCCTGAATGGGAAGTTGCTTTTGAGCAGCTTTTGGTTTATTTCCTGTATCGTCAGCTGCCCTTTGCTCTGGATGATGGGGAATACGAAGGCAGGGCGGCCTTCTGCGTGCTGAGTTATCGTATCATTCGCGATCTTTGTCGTGTTCATGCTGTTTTGCATGGCGGCGTCGGTCTGGATGATCTGGTGGATATCGCCCGTCAGTATTCCGCAGAAATTGAGTATTCCGATGAAAATGTGGAAGCATTGTTGGATGCTTTGTTTGAAGAATAATTGAGAAAATCAAGCCGTTTCTGACGGCTTTTTCTTTTGGAATGTTATATCTGTGCTTGACAAAATAAAAGTGTAAAATTACACTAATATTAAAAATGAAATCAGGTGAAACGATGAAACTATCTTCTTTTATACATTTTGCAAAATTCGGGATCAGGACGATTCTGTTCCGAAAAAAAGAACCGATCCTCGGAACGGTCATCATTACAGATAAATGTAACCTGAAATGTAAACATTGCTCTGTCAATAACATCACTGCGGTCATCCATCCCTATGAGCAGATCAGAAGGGAAATGCAGACTTTATATGATATGGGCATCCGTATCCTGTTTTTCTGCGGTGGAGAAACCTTCCTCTGGCAGGATAGGGAGAAAACTCTGCGGGACTTGGTCATGGAAGCGAAACAGATGGGATTTCTGATCGTCAATGTGGTTACAAATGGTACATTTCCCATCGATCTGCCGGAAGCCGATCTGATCCTGCTCAGTCTGGACGGAGACAGGGAGCGGCATAATGCGATCCGCGGCGATACCTACGATACGATCATGGAAAATATCAGCTGTGCGACAGCAGATAATATCTGCTTCTATATGGCGATCAATCAGATCAACAAGGATGCGGTGGAACACGTCTGCAAAACAGCACGGGATACAAAGAATGTTCGAGCTGTTTCCTTCAACTTCCATACGCCATACCCTGATACGAAAGAACTGGCTTTAACGAAAGGGGATAAGAAAAACTGCTGTGATACAATCCTGTGTATGATGAAGGAAGGTGCGCCTGTTTTCAATCTGAAAAGTGCCTTTCCATATATGATTGAAAATAAATTTCCTGTTCCTTGCCATCAGTGCGTGGTCATCGAAAATGGCAAAATAAGCACCTGCGGCAGGTGCATTGAGGTAGAAGGATTGTGTGAGCAGTGCGGGTATTTCTTTGTGGCGGAATATACACTTTTGTTCCGCGGAAATCCCAAAATCATTTTTGAAATGCTGAGAACATACCTGAAATATATCTGAGGTGGATTATGAGTATCATTACTGACCTGACCAGAATGTGGCTGACCCGTTCCCGAAAGCCCTTTATCTTTACAAATGAATACGATGCATTTTTGCCTTATGCCGATTGTCAGGGGCTTGGTCTGTATGTGCATATCCCTTTCTGCAGAAAGATCTGTGCATTCTGCCCCTATTGCAAGGTGGTTTATGAGAAGGAAAAATGCGACCGATATATCGATGCGCTGCTGCAGGAGATCCGCATGGTCGGCAGTCAGTATCCGGAAAAGAAGCAGGTGACCAGTCTGTATTTCGGCGGCGGTACGCCTACTTTGGCGGCAGACCGCCTGAAGGAAATTATTGATACCCTTCAGGAATATTTCGTCATAACAGAAGGGGTTGGCCTGGAACTGCATCCGGAAAATGTGAATGTACCGACATTACAGAGGCTGAAAGCAGCTGGTGTAACGAAAATCAGCATTGGTATCCAGTCTTTTCAGGAGAAATATCAGTCGGTTCTTGGCAGGGAACAGGTGGATATTTCTGCCATGGCGCATGCCTTGTCCGAGGTTTCTTTTGAAACGGTCTCCATGGATTTTATTTTTGCTTTGCCCGGACAGACCTATGAAGATTTGAAGGCGGATATTGAACTGGCCTTCCAAAACGGCGCCAATCATATCGCCATTTATCCCTTTATTGATTTTTCTTTTACAGCCAGCGATGTACCGGTGATGGGGAAAAGGAAAAAACGAAAACTTCTGGATGATATTACGGAATACTGTGAAAAAAAGGGGTATTATAGGGACTCTATCTGGACTTTTTCCAACACAAAAACTGCGAGATATTCCTCTATGACAAGGGACAACTTCCTGGGCTTTGGCTGTTCTGCAACTACTTTGCTGCAGGACCAGTTCAAGATCAACACCTTTTCTGTGGAGGAATACTGCAAAAGAGTGGACAGCCGAAAATTACCAACCTCCCTGACCATTCGCTTTTCTCTGCGTCAGCGAATGGTATACTATCTTTTCTGGACAGCC
>JAFRZQ010000079.1 GCA_017442465.1 Anaerotignum sp.
ATGATGAGGCATGTCCTCCTCATCGATCTCGCCGCTTTTCAGTTCTACAGGGACGATTTTTTTCAAAAAAGGGCTTTGAAAAACATAATCCGGCTTTCCCTGCAGTTCATACTTTGCAGAATACAGCAGTTTCCCGAAATCCTCTTCATGGCGTTTCCCCTGCTTCTGGTCTGCATAAATAAGGGAATACCCTCGCACATCGTCTCTGGCTGTCAGTTTCTGTATATTCGGTTTTCCCTTTTTGATCAGCAGCAGAAAAAGCAGCAGACATACCACAATAATGATTGCCCAATCCATCATTCCAAAACTGCTTATGATATCCTTAAACAACTCCGCCATTCTGTATCCACAAATATCCCGCAATCAATGCCGCTGCAAACAGGATCACGATCAGTTTCCAGAGCATTCTTCTGAACTTCAGCATCCGGTAACTCCTGCGGTGATATTTTTCTCCTTTCCGAAATTCACTGGCCAGACTGTCTTCCAGATTCAGCCGCGTATTCCGTTCTACATAGAGCCTTCTCAGTTCCTTGCGGCCGTACAGGCGTTCATAGTACCACTGATAAGGACAATAATCATATTTGCTGATCTCATGGGCGGAAAGTGTTTTTCTTTCCATGTTAATTTCCTCTTACTTCCAGTCACTCTTACGAATATTTCTTGCCAACATACGGTGATAGCCTGCCCAGCTGCCCTGGGTATCATTGGCTGCAATCATATCTTCGAACATCTTTGTTTTTGCATCCATGTTATCCGCACAATGCAGGATAAATGCCTCGATGGTTTCAGGTACCTTGGGAGATCCATATTCCAGTTCGCCATGATGGGACAGGATGCAGTGCATCATCAGGTTTGCCAGCTGTGCGGGGAAGCCTTCGATTTTCGCCGCAGTATCTCTGATCAGCTGCGCACCCATGAAAATATGGCCCAAAAGCTGCCCTTCGTCTGTATAATCATTTTCAGGGAAATCTGTCAGTTCCATAATTTTCGCCACATCATGCAGCATGGCACAGGCCACCAGCATATCTCTGTCTACAAACTGATATCTGGGTGCCATAAAATCGCAGATCTGTGTGACAGACAATGTATGTTCCACCAGACCACCACGGTAATTATGGTGCATAGTTTTTGCCGCGGAATGATATTTGAACTCCTTACTGATGACAGGATGTTTCAGAAAAATCTCTTCCAGCAGCTTTTTGATATGGGGATTCTGGATGGTCTTGATATACCCCATCAGCTGGTTGTACATCTCATCAATATTCTTCTCTGTGCTGGGGATGAAATCTGCAGGATCGTATTCACCTTCTCTGCTGCGGCGGATGCGTTTTACATTCAGCTGCAGTTCATTATTAAAAGTAGTCACAAAAGCATCGATTTTAATGAAATCATTTTCCTGAAAGCTCTGGATATCCTTATTCATATCCCAGACCTTTGCATCCACGATGCCTGTTTTGTCCTGTAATTTCAGAGACAGATATGTTTTCCCGTTACGGGATTTCATGCTCTGTCTGGATTTGCAGAGGTAATGCTCGATGACAGTTTCGCCCTCTCTCAATTCATTGATATATTTCATGCCTTTCCTCCGTTTCTATCCTTTCGGCATTTGTTTTTACACATACTACTCCATTTTAGAGTGTCTTTTATTATACTATACTTTTTTCAAATACACCAGCAGAACACTGCCTTCCCATAAAAATTTCAATACCGGGAACCTTCTGATCTATTTCATCGTCAGATAAAAGATTAAATAAATCTTATGATTCCCTGCCTTGGTTTTTATTGGCAGGTATGATAAACTAAAACAGACAGATTTGTACACAAAGGAGGAATACCTATGAATAAAAAACTGATCTGCGGTCTGCTTTCCGCAACCATTTTAGCCGGCACATTTCCTATGACCGCACTGGCAGCTGATACTGCCCTTCCAAAAATGAAAGATGGTCTTGATCTGAGAAATCAAAGCACAGACATCTCCGGTACAAACTGGGATTGGAATGCGGATGATCTGAC
Organism: Anaerotignum sp.; assembly: GCA_017442465.1. Classification (GTDB taxonomy): domain Bacteria; phylum Bacillota; class Clostridia; order Lachnospirales; family Anaerotignaceae; genus Anaerotignum_A. Next base: position 2,014 of record JAFRZQ010000079.1, read on the forward strand.
ACTGACCCTAAACGGATTCCGCGTTACTGTCCCTGTATTCGAAATGGAAGAAGAGCCCCTTTTCTGCCTTCCTGATGACAGTACGGTTGTTATTGAAGGCGAAGATAACCTGATCGAAACTTACTCTTATCATGCTGATGTTTTCTACTGTGAAGGCGAACTGCTGATCTGCGGCAACGGCAAACTGAAAATTGTTACAGGAACATATGGCACCAATGCCATTTTCTGTAAAGGCGGTCCTCTGACCATCGAAGACAGTGCAGAAATCACTGTTGATCCCGAAGGTCATGTGATCTATATCGAAAGAGCAAAAGGCAGACGTCCTATCATCAATATTCTGGATGAAGCAAAAGTAATTTTCCCTGAAGAAGATGCCGATGAACATACCGTTCTGGTAACCCACTCTTCTAATGTAACACCTGGCGATAACTGGCTGAATTTTTCCATGGAATATGATGAATTTGACGAAACGATCACTATGAAGGCAAAAACAGAAGAATCTGTAAAAGAAGAAGAACCCGTTATCCCTGAAGAACCAGCAAAAGACGAATATCAGATCACCATTGGCAGCCCCGACATCCAAAAAAACGGCACCGTTTCCTACACTGCTGATGTTTCCCCTTATCTGAGCAATGGTTACACCATGCTGCCTCTGCGCGCATTACTGGAAGTTTCCAACCCTGACCTGCAGGTAAACTGGAACAATGGAA
>JAFRZQ010000080.1 GCA_017442465.1 Anaerotignum sp.
CAGGAAGCAATCGAAATGGCAAAGAAAATGCGTGCCAACGATTTCACTCTGGAAGATTTCCTTTCCCAGATGCAGCAGATCAAGAAAATGGGTCCCCTGAAAGACCTGCTCGGTATGCTGCCCGGTATTCCCGGTATGGGTAAACTGGATATGGATGCACTGGGCGGTGTAGACCCTCAGAAGGAAATGGCAAAAACAGAAGCCATTATCCAGTCCATGACGAAGGAGGAAAGAGCAAACCCCTCTATTCTGAATGGCCCCAGAAAGAAACGTATCGCTGCCGGCTGCGGAAGAAGCATTGCTGATGTAAACCGTCTGCTGAAACAGTTCGAAGAAATGAAGAAAATGATGAAGCAGATGAATAACATGACAAAAGGGAAGAAAAAAGGCAAGATGCCATTCTTCCGATAATAAAAGAAGCTTATTCCATCAGGAATTAAGAAATAAAACAAGTAACCAATAAACAATTTTTTTAACAATTAGGAGGACAAAATCATGGCAGTAAGAATCAGACTGAAAAGACTGGGCGCAAAAAAAGCACCTTTTTACAGAATCGTAGTAGCAGATTCCAGAACATCCAGAAATGGTAAATCCATCGATGAAATCGGTATCTATGATCCTACAAAAGAACCCGCAGTTCTGAAAGTTGACGCAGAAGCAGCTAACAAATGGCTGGCAAATGGCGCACAGCCTTCCGATACAGTAAAAGCTCTGCTGAAAAAGGCTGGCGTTATCGCTGAATAATTCCGAGTAAGCGGAGGCCTCGATTATGAAAGAACTTTTGGAAGTTATTGCAAAAAGACTTGTAGAACATCCCGAGCAGGTAGTTGTGACAGAAACAAACAACGAACGCGCTTTGGTTCTGGAACTGAAGGTTGCTCCTGAGGATATGGGTAAAGTGATCGGCAAACAGGGCAGAATCGCAAAAGCGATCAGAACTGTTGTGAAGGCTGCTGGTATCCATGAAGACAAGAAAATCATCGTAGAAATCGTGCAGTAAGCATTAGCTACGATAAATGCGGTGTGGTATTGACTGCCACACCGTATTTTTTTAGTAAAGAACCGAACTTGCGAGGTAAGATATGGAAAACTATTTTGAAATCGGTAAGATCACAGGTACCCACGGTATCCGTGGCACTATGCGTGTATTCCCCACAACACAGGACCCTACACGTTTTGAAAAACTGAAAGAGATCATTGTGGAAGTGCGTAACAAACAGGAAGTGTTCCACATCAAGAAAGTGGCATATCAGAAAAATATGATCCTGCTGACCGTAAAGGAAATCGACGATATCAACGTGGCGGAGTTGTATAAAAACGGCCGTATCCTCATCCCTGATGCAGTTGCTATCCCCCTGGAAGAGGATGAATACTATACAAGAGACCTGTACGGCATGAAAGTAGTCACAGACGAAGGGGAAGAACTGGGCGAACTGGTGAAAATCTACGAAACAGGTGCAAATGATGTTTACGCAGTGAAAAAAGCAGAAGACAAAAAGGAACTGCTGATCCCTGCTATCAAGGACTGCATCCTGAAAGTAGACATCAAGGAAAATACTATGACTGTACACCTGCTGGAAGGGCTGAGATAAATGAAACAGTTTTTTGTATTGACATTATTTCCTGAAATGATCGAACAGACACTCTCCCACAGCATCATGGGCAGAGCCCAGAAGGAAGGCCATATTTCTGTGGAAGCGGTGAATATCCGTGATTTTACGCTGAATAAACATAAACATGTGGATGATTATCCCTATGGCGGAGGGGCAGGTCTGGTCATGCAGGGTCAGCCGATCTATGACGCATATCAGAGCCTGATGCCCAGAGCAGAAGGGGCGAGAGTAGTCTTTATGACACCGCAGGGCAGACCCTTTACCCAGCGTATTGCGGAAGAACTGGCGCAGGAAGAAAATCTGGTGTTCCTTTGTGGTCATTATGAAGGGATCGATGAACGTCTGATCGAAGAGA
>JAFRZQ010000081.1 GCA_017442465.1 Anaerotignum sp.
CAAATCTGCAGATAAATACTACGTTGACAGTATCGAACAGCATGAACTGCTGATCGGCTATGGTTACTACCCTCATGGCCTGCCCAAGATCACAGGTGAAACTGGTGAACTGGCAGCAGGTACAGTACCTAAGAGAGAAAGCGATGACGAACTGATCGTTGTTAACAACGTAGGTATGGCATCTGAAGATATGATGTGCGCTAAGATTATTTTCGAACGCGCTCTGAAAATGGGTCTGGGCGTAAAACTTCCTCTGTGGACATCTACAAAGGGTCTGCTGTAATGCAGTAAATTCATCTGATTTATAACACGAGAATCAGTTGAGACATAGTATTCCGCTATAGCCGGGGTCCCCTCCGGCTATAGTTATATAAAGAATCCGGAGAAAAGGAGGGCTAAATATGTCACAACAAGTTAAACAAGAAGGCTTTAGCTCTAAATTTGCACATATTATGACGCTGGCCGGTTTCTGTATCGGTATCAGTAACATGTGGAAATTTCCCTACATGGTAGGTGCTAACGGCGGCGGTATTTTCTTATTGATTTATTTGGTTTGTGCCGTTCTGGTTGGTCTGCCACTGTTTATTCTGGAACAGCAGCTGGGTCGAAGTGCTGGTTTAGCTGGCGGCCCTGGTATGGCAAAACTGTCGAAAGGGAATAAATTTTGGACAGCATCTGCAGGCTGGCTTGGCCTGATTACAGTACTGCTAATCGGCTGTTATTTCTGGACCATTATGGGTTGGAATGTAGGTTATATTTTTAAGACTGCTTCTGGTAGCTTATATGGCCTGGGTTCTGATTCTGCAGCAGTTGCAGCAGAATTTGGTACATTTAGTGGCAGCTGGGGCTGTGTAGCAGGTTCTATCCTTTGTGCAGTGATTGCATGGTTTATGCTGAATACTGGTTTTAAGTCCGGTGTTGAAAAGCTTTGTTCCATTGCACTGCCCACATTGATCATTCTGCTGATCGGTCTGGCGATCTATTCAAATATGCTGCCCGGTGCCAATGCTGGTCTGAAATGGTATCTGACTCCAAGCTTAGAGGGTGTTGACCTTGGTAATGCGATCCAGGCAGCAGTTGTACAGGTATTCTTCTCTGTTGGTGTAGGTATGGCCTGTGCGTTTGTATATGGTTCCTACATGTCCAAGAAAGATAATCTGATGCAGGACTCTGTTCTGGCGGTAACCTGTGATACATTCGTAGCATTTATGTCTGGTATGGTAGTAACTCCTGCACTGTTTGCATTCGGTATCGAACCTAGTGCGGGCCCTGGCTTGATTTTTATCTCTCTGCCTCAGATGTTTAATGCGATGGGTAATATTCCTGGTAGAATTTTTGGTACAATTTATCTGGTAGCGGTATTCCTTGCATGTCTTACTTCCATCGTTGCGGTTATGGAAGCCGGCGTTGCAAACTTCGGTCAGCGTTGGGGCTGGAGCCGTAGAAAAGCTTCTACGGTCGTTGTACTGGTAACATTCGGTGTAAGTATTCTGGTAACTCGTAACATGGCAGCAGAAGGGGCTTTGGCGGGTATGACATTCCTTGGCAGCTTTGGTCTGTTTGATACTCTGGATTGTCTGGCGTCTGCTTTTGGTCTGACGATCGGTGCGATTTTCATGCTGCTGTTCGTAGTATTCAAATATGGATTTAAAAACTTTATGGATGAAGCAAATGAAGGGGCTACAGGCGGGCTGAGACTGCGTCCCTGGATGAAATGGTATTATGCAATTCCTCTGCCGATCCTGCTGTTCGCTACAACATACTGTGTAATCCGTATGTATTTCTAAGAAATACTCAAGACTCCTTTACATAATTATAATAAATGACAGGCACTGCTTTCTAAAAGCAAACTACTCACAAGGCAGAAGCATATCCATTTGGATATGCTTTCTGCCATGTTGTTTTCTGAGAGGGGGTATTAGAATGATTGGAAAAAAGGAAATATATGAATTATTAAATGATGCACAGATTCCCTATGAAAGCATGGAACATGAGGCAGTGTATACCATGGAAGAAATGGACCGTTTGGGGATCACAAAAAAGGGGACTGTCTGCAAAAATCTGTTTCTTCGGGATGCAAAAGGGAAAAAGCATTATCTACTTTGTGTGCCGGATGAGAGAAAGATCGAGTTAAAAACATTACATGAAAAGATTGGCAGCACGAAGCTGAGTTTTGCTTCTGCAGAAAGGTTAGAAAAATATCTTGGCGTGCAGCAGGGCTGCGTTTCACCTTTGGGAGTTCTGAATGATGATGTACGGAATGTAACGGTGATTTTTGATTCGGTTTTATTAGGAGAAGCCCAAGTAGGAGTACATCCAAATGACAATACCGCAACGATCTGGCTTTCTTTTGAAAACCTATATCGTTTGATTAGAGAACATGGTAATGAAGTAGAAATTGTGGTGTTCTGATTTCAAAACGATTATTTTTATAGAGAAAAGCATATGAAAGGAGAGGCATGATATGAGAAGAAAAGACAGAGAAGTAACAGACTTTAAGAAAATGATGCAGATACTGGAATCCTGTGATTGTTGCAGAATTGGGCTTGTGGATCAGGGGGAAGCATATATTGTGCCTTTGAATTTTGGTTATGAAGAAGTAAATGGGCAAATTACATTGTATTTCCATGGAGCAGCACAGGGGCGGAAAGCAGAACTTCTGAAAAAAACAGAAACACTTGCTTTTGAGATGGATACAAAACATACTTTGGTAAAAGGGGAAACTGCCTGCGACTTTTCCTATTTATATCAGAGCATTATGGGTAAAGGCAAGGTAAAGATATTAGCTGAAAGTGCAGATAAAATTGAAGCACTGAAAAAAATTATGGTTCATTATTCTGATAAACAAGATTGGACATTCAGACCTGAGTTTGTGGATATGACAATGGTATTTCAGGTGCAGGTTACAGAATGGTCTTGTAAGGAACATTGAGCGGCTCTGAAAGATGAAAGGGTACATCCGGAAGGATGTACCCTTTTTCTATTATAGTTCAACAAGACGGTCAATGGAAAAACAGCATGTTTTTTTCATATTGCTGAAATCATCTTTTGTAATGTTTAAGGATTCTTTCAGTGCTGCGTTTTCTA
>JAFRZQ010000012.1 GCA_017442465.1 Anaerotignum sp.
CTGGAACTGGGCGGCAGCGTACTGGGCTTTTCCGCAGCAAACAACAGCTCCGCAGCAAAAGGCGAAAGCGTTGCCGATACTGTAAAAACAGTAGGCTGCTATGCTGATATCATCGCGATGCGTCATCCCAAGGAAGGCGCTCCCATGATCGCTTCCATGCGCTGTGATGTTCCCATCATCAACGCCGGTGACGGCGGTCACAACCACCCCACACAGACACTGGCTGACCTCTTGACCATCCAGCGTGAAAAAGGTCACTTTGACAATCTGGTGGTTGGTATGTGCGGTGACCTGAAATTCGGCAGAACCGTTCATTCTCTGATCCACGCACTGACACGTTACGAAAACGTGAAATTCGTGCTGATCTCCCCCGATGAACTGAAGGTTCCCGAATACATCATTGATGAACTGAACAAGGAAGGCATCCCTTATGTGGAAACAACAAGCCTGGAAGATGCCATGCCCGAACTGGATATCCTGTATATGACAAGAGTACAGCAGGAACGCTTCTTCAATGAAGCAGACTATATCCGTCTGAAAGACAGCTATATCCTGAATATGGATAAACTGACAACAGCGAAAAAAGACCTGTGCATCATGCATCCCCTGCCCCGTGTAAACGAAATTTCCGTAGCAGTGGATGATGACCCCAGAGCTTGTTACTTCAAGCAGGTGCTGAACGGTAAATATATCCGTATGGCGCTGATCCTGAAATTACTGGAGGTGGCATAAATGATGAAAGTTGGCGCAATTCATAACGGTGTTGTGATCGACCACATCACAGCCGGCAAAGGTATGGAGCTGTATCATTTCCTGAATCTGGATCATGTGGATGCTCCCATCGCTCTGATCAAAAATGCCCCCAGTGATAAAATGGGCAAAAAAGATATCATCAAGATCGATGCAGAACTGGATCTGGATCTGGATGCACTGGGTTATATCGACCCCAACGTAACGATCAATGTGGTAAAAGAAGGTGTGCGTGTGGAAAAATTCCACCCTCAGCTGCCTGAAAAGCTGACAAACATCGTTCACTGCAAAAATCCTCGCTGCATCACATCCGTAGAACAGGAAATTCCTCATATCTTCAAACTGACAAACAGAGAAACAGGCGAATACCGCTGCATCTACTGCGAATCCAAAGCGAAATAACAAAAATCCTCCTTATCAACAGATAAGGAGGATTTTTTTGATTTATCAGCATAAGATGATATGAAAAACATTTCGGGAGCGAAACCATGCAGAACCCTCATGTGAAATATCTGAAAACAAAAAATGCTTTTTCCATTTTTTATTATGAACAGGGCAGCATCCTTTGCCGCCACTTTATGTCTGAATCATGGACAGCACCACAACGGATCGCTGAAAAAACAGCCCCTGTCTTTTCCCTTTGTCAGCATAACAACAAGACCCATCTGCTTTATTCCAATATAGACGGCCAGTTGTTTCTGGCCTCTTCCACTGATTTTTCCCAATGGGAGCACCGCTCAATGGCAGAAGAACTGCACAGTTCCGGGAATACAAAATTTTTTCTCCTCCCAACAGAGGATGCCTTTCATCTGATTTATCATCAGCCGACAGAAACAACAGGTATCGATGCACTGCTTTATACCTGCTTCCGAAAGGGAAAATGGGAAAAGCCCTATCAGATCGACCGCTTCCTGCCCATACAGAAAACGCCTTTCTTTGCCCGCAGACTAAGCAAAGAGCATATTATTTTATATTACCGCACAGGACGAAATGTGCTGAGTGCCAGGGAAATGCTTTTGGAGCCCTATACCATGGGCAGCGTAACTCCCCTGATACAGACCCCTGCTCCTTGTACAGATATTTCTATCATCAATGATGATGAACGGATACACCTGCTTTATATCGTGCGGGGGATGTTCCGTACACAGGTGGTCTATCAGTATAAGCACACCTCCGCCATCAGCACGCCCCGTATCGTATGGGAAGATAATAACTGCAATAACTGCCTGATCTATCTGCAGGACGATAAGGTCATTCTGATGTGGACGGTAAATGGGCAGCCCATGCGCTGCATTTCTGAAAACGGAGGCGCAGCCTTTGGCCCTGTGGAAAGATACACGGATCCCTTCCCCGCAAAATGTATAAAGGCCGAATTGATCGCATCATTCAGCAGCACAGAATGCTACGGCGATCACCAGTCCTTTCTGCCCGCCGGTTACCCGCTTTCTGCCCCCTCTGCAGCCCCAAAAGAGCCCAGACAGCCAATTCCCCAAACAGATCACACCAAGGCTTACACAGCCCTGCAGAACAGCCACAGACAGCAGTTAGAAGAACTGTCCATTCTGCTTGCCCAAAGAAGTGATGAAATTGTCGCCGTAAATGCCCGTTGGAAAAGCCAGACGGAAAAACTGGAAAAAGAGCTGACTGCCCTCCGGCAGGAAAATGCTATTCTGAAATTAAAATGCAGAGAAAAGAACGTTGAATGACATGCTTTGTTTATTCCTCTATCACTTCCTGCAGGATCTCAGCAATACCTTCCAGAACACCTCTGCAATCTATGCCCAGCGATGAAAGACGGCAGCAATCCAGGTATCCAAACCGCTCCTGTGCCTTTATCAAAAAAAGGATCCGTTTTATTTTTACCGTTTCCTCATCAAACAACAGTCCCAGTACCATAATGGATGCTACAAGACCACTGCAGATCCCACCGATCCCAAAACCACCGTTGATCCCGCCGCAGACTGCCAGGACTTCTTCCGGCAATGAAATTCCATATTCCTCCGCCGCGGACTGCAAAATGATGCGAGAGCAGTTTTCCCCTGCTTTACAATAGGCTCGTACTTTTTCTTTCAGCATACTGCCACCCCCCTTTTTCCATCCTATGAAAAAAGGGACAAAATGTGAAAAACTCTCTGAACGATTGCTCAGAGAGTTTCTTTCTTTATAGTTTATAGTTTCCGTTTACGATCTCTTCATCGTCTTCTTCCACAACTTTTGTGGCCAGAGGACGATATTTACCGCTTTCCCATCTGGGGTTCTGGCTTTTGATCCAAAGCATCGCGATCACGATACCCAAAGCCCCCAGCACCAGAGAAGGAAGGAATGCAGGCACAGTGGGGAAAAATTTCTGTGCACCATAGTAGCCGCCTACCACACCGATAATGAAACCGATAAAAGGCAGGCCATACATGATAACAACAGCATTGAAGAATGCATTTTCCTGCAGTTCCAGTTCTACCCAATCACCAACTTCTGCATCGCAGAGATTTTTCGCTTCAATATCCATTTCAGATTTTGTCATGCCGGACAGACATGCTCTGCATTCACCGCAGGCTTCTTTTCTATGGATCGTTGCAATTACCAGATCATCATTTACTGTATGAACCAATCCTCTCATACTTTTTACCGCCTTTCTATAATCAAACCAATGGGCAACAAAATTCTGTATACATACCGTACTTTATTATACACGAAATCAGTGGGAAAAGGAAGTACTATTTTTGCCGAATTACTGACAAATGTCAGATTCTTTTTCGTTCATATAGCCAGAAAAGGAAATTTTTGCAGAGGGCCCCCAGAGGAACCGCAAACAGCAGCCCCCAGAACCCGAACAGTCTGCCAAATACTGCCAGAGAAAGCAAGACAAGAACAGGGTGCAGCTCCACCCGTTTTCCCACTACTTTTGGCACGATGAAGATGCTGTCCACCTGCTGCAGAAGCAGGATCAGGATAGAGGCATAAACAGCTTTCATTGGCGTACCGCTGAGCAGCCCCGGAAACACTGCCAGGATAAACGCTGTGACTGCACCAAAATAGGGAATGAGGTTTGAAAAACCTGAGAGTATCCCCAGAAAAACGCCATGGGGCAGCCCGACAATCAGAAACGCCCCCGAAAACAGCACTGCCATGATGGCCGCATCCACCATCTGTCCGCTGAGATAACCGGCAAAAATAGTATATATTTCTCGAAACAACCGCCTGAGACAGCCTGTTGCTCTTTTCCCCAGAAAAACAGACAAATATTCATTGCAAATAGAAACCATCCGTTGTTTTTCCATCAGGAAATAAAAGGATGCTGCCATCCCAATGAGGATATCCAGCAAGTTGCCGCCAATATCATAAAGTACATTTGTCAAGCCCAGTATTTTTGCTTCTGCCCACAATGTCAGCTGTTCTGTCCATAGAGAAAGGATACCCTCTACATTGGAAAGGACCCCCATCTCCGCCAGTTTCAGATTCAAGAGAACAAGAATATCCCCCACGCGGCGAATATAATCCGTGATCTGGGCAGCCATGCTGCGAATATCCGTATCCCCTATTTTTTTCGCCAGAAGACTGCAAAGAAGGAACAGGAAAAGCCCCACAAAAACGAATGCAAAGGCTGTTCCGACATTTCTGTTTCTGATATGGCTGCGATGAAAAAGAGAACATCGTTTTTCGTAAAATCCCTGCCAGAAGGAAACCAGCGGTTCCATCAGCAGAGAAAAGAAAAGCGCCCAGAAAAGGGGCGCAAAAACGGCGAGGAGATTCCCCGCCGTTTGTAAAATGACATTTTTCGCATCGGGCAGCCGAAACAGGAAACCGATCGTCCCCACCAGAATCAGAACAGTAAGGATGATGTGAAAGCTGATTTCCATGTATTTTCTGTTCCACGGAAGCCGCATAGCCTGCCCTCTTTCGATATTATTTCAGTTTTTTCAGTACCACCTTCAGATAATCCCATACGCGAATAGTAGAAGAAATGGAAAGTCTTTCATCAGGTGTGTGGACATCATGCATATCAGGCCCCAGAGAGATCAGGTCTAAGCCGGGAATCTTCTTTGCAAACAGGCCGCATTCCAGACCGGCATGGATAGCAACCACATGAGGTTCCACACCAAATTTTTCTGTCCATGCTTCTTTGAAGATCTGCAGCAGTTCGGAATCGGGATTATACTGCCAGCCGGGA
>JAFRZQ010000013.1 GCA_017442465.1 Anaerotignum sp.
CCCCATTTGAAAAAGCATGTATATGCTTTTTCGTATCCATTGGGGGCTTAGCCCCTTAGCTAGCGGCTTTGCCGCAACGGTGTTCCAAGGGAGTGACTCCCTTGCGGGGCGTTTGAGGGGTGGAACCCCTCAAGAAAGGAACGAAAGATGAATGAAAAAAAGAAAATGTTTTATGCTGACCTCGCTATGCTGCTGGCGGCAACCTTCTGGGGCGTTGGTTTTGTGGCAGGGGACATGGCGGCGGAAGCTTTTCCTGCTTTCTGGATCATGGCGGTCCGTTTCACGGGAGCGGCAGTGTTCATGGGCATCCTCTTCCGCAGACATGTGAAACACAGCGATAAAACAGACATCAAAGCCGGTCTGATTCTGGGGAGCATCCTTTTTGTGGCACAACCCTTCCAGATCATCGGTCTGAAATATACATCACCCTCCAAGCAGGCATTCCTGCTGGCGAGTTATGTGGTCATTGTGCCCTTTATTTCCTGGCTGATCCTGAAAAAACGCCCCCAGACCAAGGCCTTTGCGGCAGGGGTGCTGGCACTTTGCGGCATCGGGCTGATCTCTCTCAGCGGAGCATCGACTCTGCAGCTGGGGGATGTTTTATCTCTGATCTTTGCCTTACTGTATTCTTTTATGATCGTGGCAACGGGAATCTGTGCGAAAAAGGCGAACCCTCTTGCCATGAGTTTTTATCAGTATCTGACCACAGGCGTTCTTTCCATCATTGCCTCTTTTCTGGTGGAGGGTATGCCGCAAACGATTCCGAAAGGAGCGTTTATTGGTCTGCTTTATCTGATGACCATCAACACGGTAGGGGCATACACCATTCAGAATGTGGCACAGAGGCATACGACGGACACCCATGCGGCGGTGCTGATTTCGACAGAATCGGTCATTGGCTATTTCTGCGGCGTGGTGCTGTATGGCGATCCCTTTACGCCAAAAGTGCTTCTGGGCGGGATGATCGTGTTCAGTGCGGTGCTGCTGTCGGTGCTGAACTGGGGCGAGATTTTGAAAAGAAGGAAAGAGATATAAAAAAAGAAAGACCGAGTTCTCGATGGTTCGAGAGTCGGTCTTTTTTGTTTTATTTCATGAGGGTTTCACCCTCAAACTCCCACCAGGGAAATGATTTCCCTGGACCCTCATTTGCAAAAACATGTACATGTTTTTGCGGTATAGGGGTCGAGGGGGATTATCTCCCTCGCAGGGGTTTGGGGACGGCGTCCCCAATCAGTTTTCGAAGAACTGTTTATGCCATACCAGGAACATATATATGGTCCAGATCTTACGGCTGTTATCGGCTTTACCTGCTTTATGGTCGTCCAGATATTTCATGATCTCTTCTGTCTTGAAATATTCCTGTGCCGCAGGGTCGTGGAAGGCTTCTTTGACGATATTATAATATTTATCTTCCTTCAGCCATACACGGATGGGCACGGGGAAGCCCAGTTTTTTCTTTTCTGCCACCATATCGGGCAAGTAGCGGTGAGCCGCCTGTCTCATGGCGAATTTTGTGTTTTCTTTCGTTACCTTATGTTCCGTAGGTACTCTTCTTGCTACGTCGAATACCACTCTGTCCAGGAAAGGTACGCGCACTTCCAGAGAGTGTGCCATGCTCATCTTATCCGCTTTCAGCAGGATATCGCCGATGAGCCAGAAGTGGATGTCGATGTACTGCATTTTTGTTACATCATCCAGATGTTTCACCTTATCATAGAAGGGTTTTGTCAGCTGGGTATGATGGAATTTGCCTGTGGGGTGTTTCAGGATGCGTTCTCTTTCTTCTTCATTCAGCATGAAGGCGTTGCCGATGAAACGTTCCTGCAGGTCCTTGCTGCCGCGGATCAGGTAGTTTTTGCCTTTCATTTTAGGAAGTTTCTGTGCCATAGCGCCCAGACCTTTTCTTACGGGGCGGGGCAGGCGTGTCAGGGGCAGCAGATCGTGGGGTTCACGATAGATATTGTAGCCGCCGAAGAATTCATCGGCACCTTCGCCGGACATGGATGTTTTCACATGTTCTGCCGCTGTGCGGGCAACGAAATACAGAGCAATAGCGGAAGGGTCAGCCAGAGGCTCGTCCATGTGATACTGCACGTTGCCGATGGAATCCCAGTATTCCTGTTCGGAGATCAGGTGGCTGTAGTTGTCGATCTCGATTTTTTCGGACAGTGCCTTTGCGTAATCGATCTCGTTATAGTTCTGGTAGTCGAAGCCAACGGTGAAGGTCTTGTCCCCTTTGAAGCAGGCCGCCACGTAAGAACTGTCTACGCCGCTGGAAAGGAAGGAGCCAACTTCAACATCGGCAATTTTATGCGCCTGAATGGAATCCTGCATGGCTGCATCGATCTCATCCACCCACTGGTCTAAGGATTTGCTGTGGTCAGGTTCGAAAACGGGTTCCCAGTAGCGTTTGATGTCCAGTTTGCCGTTTTTGAATGTGAAGCAGTGGGCAGGC
>JAFRZQ010000082.1 GCA_017442465.1 Anaerotignum sp.
GTCAGTTTTGTCAGGAACAGACCTTCGCCGCCAAAGATGATGTTCTTTGCGCCTTTCACCATTTCGATTTCATAGCTCATGCTGCTGTCAAAAGCAACCACATTGCCTGTGTCTACCTTTAGCACTTCGCCGGGAGCCAGTTCTCTTTCCACCAGATCGCCGTCGATTTCCAGGAAAGCAATACCGCTGCCGCTGATTTCCTGCAGAATGAAGCCTTCACCGCCAAAGAAGCCTGCGGAAAGTTTCTTTGTAAGTACTGTTTTCAGATTTACAGAATCCTGAGCACACAGGAATGCGCCTTTCTGGCAGGTCATGGGACCTGTTGCGCTCAAATCCACTGTGTAAATGCTGCCGGGTGCACCTGCTGCAAAAGCGATCACAGAATTGGGTTTTGTGTTGGTGTAGTTTGCCATGAACAGAGATTCACCGGCAAATACACGACCCAGACCCTTCATCAGGCCGCCGCGGGTATTGGTGCTCATTTCAACGCCTTCTGTCATCCATGTCATGCCGCCGGACTGTGTGAATACGCTTTCTCCTGTGTTTTCCAGCAGGATTTCTACTGCAGGTACTACGGAACCAATCAGTCTGTATTTCATAAATATTTCCCCCTTTTTTTGTACAAATGAAAATGCTTAATTTCAGTATAACATATTTTTGGACAGGTTTCAGCAGGTTTCCTGAAATGTGTCAAATAATGGAACGAAATGTAAAATAAAAAAGGACGGTATGAATACCGTCCTTTGAATATCTCTGAATTAGTCCTGTGTGTAGGGCATCAGGGATACGTGTCTTGCTCTTTTGATTGCTGTTGTCAGCGCTCTCTGGTGTTTTGCACAGTTGCCTGTGATTCTTCTGGGCAGGATTTTGCCTCTTTCAGAAACATATCTTCTCAGTTTGCTGATATCTTTGTAATCTACTGTTGTTACTTTGTCAGCACAGCACTGGCAAACGCGTTTTTTTCTACGACCACGTTTTCTAATCATGATTCCAAGTCCTCCTTATTAGATTCGAATTAGAAGGGGAGATCGTCATCTTCGATAGATTCATCGATAGGATAGAAACCATCGGAAGGGGCACTCTGCTTGGGAGCGGGGGCAGCGGGTGCTGCATCTCTGTGGCCTTCGAAGGATGCTTTGCTTTCCGCAAAGTACTGTTCTTCAACGACTACGTCTGTGCTCCAGCGTTTTTTGCCTTCGTTATCATCCCAGCTGCGAACCTGCAGTCGGCCGATAACACTGACCATCTGACCTTTCTTGAAGTATTTTTCCGCAAATTCACCGGCTTTACCGAATGCTACGCAACCAATAAAGTCAGCGTCCTGCTCGCCTTGACGACGGAAACGGCGGTTTACCGCCAAAGTGTATCTGGCTACGGCAAGAGGTTCGTTACCCTGAGAATATCTCACTTCGGGATCTCTTACCAGTCGGCCCATCAGGATCACTTTGTTCATAAAAGTACCCTCCTTTTCAAGCAGCAATTAAGCTTCTTTACGGATGATCAGGTAACGCAGAACGTTTTCCATAATACGCATACGAGCTTCGATTTCTGCGGGAGCAGAAGCGGGTGCTTCGAATGTTGTAAAGCTGTAGAAACCTTCGTTTACTTTAGCGATTTCGTAAGCGAGTTTTCTTTTGCCCCAGTCATCAACTTTTTCGATTTTTGCACCGAATCTTTCCAGTGTAGCCTGTACTTTAGCTACTTCTGCTGCTCTGCCTTCTTCGTCCAGTGCGGGACTTAAAACCAGCGCCAATTCGTATTTGTTCATGTGGGTTACACCTCCTTTTGGACTAATGGCCCTCCCTCTCGCGGGGAGAGCAAGGATTAATTCTTCTGGTATCAACTGCATAATGCAGGACACTAAATGAGATTATCATAAAAAACCTTGATTTGCAAGGATTTTCTTCGGTTTTTGGAAAATTTTTTGTGGGCGGAAGCCTGTTTTTCCGAGATGGACAGAATCAGTCCTCGTCGTATTCTTCCTCCAGTTTTTTTGCTCTTTTTGCTTCTATATGTGCAAAACCAAAGCGGGTAAAACTGAAAACGACAGCGAAAGTCACGATAGCGCTGACGGCTTCGAGGGTCGGGACACCGCTATCGGTGCGGTACAGACACAGAAGCAGAACGCCGATACCGATGGCAATGGAAAGGAGATTGGACGCCCTGGACGCTTTTCTGTAATTCCCCAGAACGACCCCTAGTTTTCTGGAGCGGTATGCCTGATAAATAGGAGCGGAGATCAGAATAATAAATTCCGTCATGCATTCCTGGAGTCCCATACCAAAATAGAGGCTTTTGATACAGAAGGAGATCACAATGAAATAATACATCAGCTGCATCATTTCAGATCCGATCTGTCGCCTAGCCTGTAATACTCTTTCGTCAACCATATTTGTCATAAAGACTCCTCCTTATTTTGTTCGTTTTCATCTTCTTCCCAGAATAATTCGTCTAAAGTCTTGTCTAAGGCTTTGCAGATAGCAATGCAAAGATTCAGGGTAGGGTTATATTTTCCCGCCTCGATCATGCCGATGGTCTGTCTGGTGACACCGATCTTCTGCGCCAGTTCTTCCTGAGAGAGGTCTTTTGCGGCACGGGCCGCCTTCATTTTCAAATTCTTCAAGTCATCACTTCCCCAAGTGTTTTGTTTTCGGATATCCATGGAGGAGCTCCGGATGCTCCTCCTACTCTATTTATACATCATATTTTTCTAAATGTCAAATATATATTGCATTTAGGTACAAATAAATTGCTTTTTGGGTGGATTGTATAAAAGGAAATACGATGGAAATGCCCGTTGAAAGATATGGGAAAATTTTGTATAATACACATAAGTATGATTACTTTTATTAATGAAAAAGGGGAATCGATCATGAAAAAAAGAATTTATGCGCTGCTGCTGGCGGCAGTGATGGCCTTCGGTGTTTCCGCCTGCGGTGCTGCTGATACAGCGACAGAAGGATCTGCGGAGACAATGAAGATGGCAACGGGTGATGCGGCAGGTTCTTATTATGCATTTGGCAATCTGCTTTCTGATTATATGAGTGATGCTTCCGGTATGAATGTGGAAGTTGTTTCTACAGAAGGCTCTGCAGGAAATATCAAAGGGATCCATGACGGCGTATATCAGCTGGCCCTGGCCCAGTCTGATGTTATGTCCTATGCGTGGAATGGGATCCGTTCCTTTGCGGGCGGCGGTGAAGTGAAATCTTTCCGTGCCATCGGCGGCCTGTATGAAGAAGCTCTGCAGATCGTAACACTGGGTGAAACCATTCGGAGTGTAGAAGACCTGAGAGGGAAAACGGTTTCCATTGGTGCAGAAAATTCCGGTGTTGCCTTCAATGCCGTGAATGTTCTGGACGTTTATGGCCTGAGAATCGGGGATGACATCAAGGCAGTCAATCTTTCTTTTGGGGATTCTGTCGAAGCCATGAAGGCTGGTGAGATCGATGCGGCATTTATCGTTTCCGGTGCGCCTACAAAGGCAGTTGCGGATCTGATCGCAACAGAAGATGTGCATCTGGTAAGTATCGATGCCAGAAAAGCGGCAGAACTGCAGCGTCGTTATCCTTATTATAACCAGTATGTGATCCTCAGCGGCACATACACAGGTCTGGATGAGGATGTTACAACGGTATCCATTCAGGCAACTATGATCGTTTCTGCGGATGTATCCGAAGACGATGTATATAACCTGACTGCAGGTATCTATGATAATATGGAACCCATTTCCGCAATTCTGGAAGGTGGGATCCAGATGAGTGTGGAAAATGGGACGACCGGCGTAACGGTGCCATTCCATACAGGTGCAGCGAAGTATTTTGCTGAAAAAGGGTTCTATGCGCCCACAGAATAATAGAAAACGGTATCCGAATTGTTTCGGATACCGTTCTTTTTTTATTTTTTCAGTTCCATGGAATAATTGTTCCAGCGGGGGTTTTCTTCTTCAAAAAATTCTGTCACCCGGAAGCCGACCTTTTCATAGCAGCGGATCGCATTGGCATTGTAGCAGTATACCCTGAGGGAAAGGGATACCAGACCCATTTCCTCGAAGGCGATGCGGGCCAGTTCCTTCAGGAAGGCTTCGCCGTGGCCTTTGTTTTTGGCCTCTTCCGCGAAGATCAGGCGGCAGATGCGCCCGGTTTTCATTTCTTCGTTGATATCGCAGATCTCGCCGGCGCCAAGGGGCGTTTTGCCATCGAAAATCATATAAAGGTTCACACCCTCTTTGTTTGCCTGGCGGCAAACCTGTTCTTCTGTCAGGGGATAGGCGTAAGAGGTGAATCCTGCCCATTGGAACAGATAGTGTTCGCCCCGGTCTTCGTTCCAGCGGACGATGGTGCTGTA
>JAFRZQ010000083.1 GCA_017442465.1 Anaerotignum sp.
ATTCAGAACAATGTTCATCTCTCTGGGTGCAAATCCCTTCCTGGGTATTCTGGCCGGTGCTGTGGTAACAGCCATCATCCAGAGTTCCTCTGCATCTCAGGGTATTCTGCTGTCTTTGGCTGCTGCAGGTCTGGTTCCTACAAAGGCGGCAGTATTCATTATCATGGGTCAGAATATCGGTACTTGCGTAACTGCGATCCTGTCTTCCGTTGGCGCAAGCAAAAATGCGAAGTGTGTAGGTACGATGCACCTGCTGTTTAATATTACAGGTACGATCCTGTTCACGATCATTGCACTGATCGTATTTGCAAAAGCAGATCCTTCTCTGGGCGAAGGTATCATCACAATGACACAGATCTCCGCGATCCATACAGCATTTAACATTGGTACAACTATCATTATGATTCCTCTGAGCGGTCTGATCATCAAGATCGCCATGAAGGTAAATGGCCTGGAAAGAGTAGAAGCAGAAGACGAATCCAAACTGGTACATCTGGACAGACGTATGATGTCCACTCCTGCGGTTGCTGTAGCCGGCGCAAAACTGGAAACTATCCGCCTGAGCCGTATCGCAAGAGAAAACCTTGCTGCTGCCCTTGCAACGCTGGCAAATCATGACGGCGATAAAATTGCTTCTGTAAAACAGAAGGAAGGCGTTATCAATAAAGTATGTGACAGTGTTTCTGAGTATCTGGTTGAACTTTGCAGCTATCATCTGAATGACAAAGACAGTGAAACAGTTACAAGCCTGCTGAATACCATCAGTGATATCGAACGTATCGGCGACCATGCGGAAAATATTGCGGAACTGGCACAGGAAATGGCAAACGAAGGTATTTCCTTCTCTGAAATGGCAATGGGTGAACTGGATGAAATGTCCAAGGCAACTCTGGGTTCCTACGACAATGCGATCAAAGCAATGGAACTGGATGATGTAAGCCATGCTGTAAAAACTGCTTTCCTGGAGCAGCAGGTAAACAAAATGGAAAAAGACCTGCGTCAGGGTCATATCAACCGTCTGTCCAACGCAGAATGCAGCGTTTCCGCAGGCGTACGCTTCCTGGATCTCCTGGGCAATCTGGAACGTGTTTCCGACCATGCAATGAATATTGCACAGGTAGTTTTGAATGACCATAGAACAGAAAAGAATTACCACGCTGAAAGTTTCCTGGAAGAAGAACCTTATGTATAATCAATAAATTATGATCTCCTGCGTCATAGACGCAGGAGATTTTTTATGTTATTCTTAAAAATGAGAAAGAGGGGATACTATGACAGCGTTGATGAAAATACAGTCTTTCATACAGGCTTATGTGCAGGCCATCGCATCCATTCTGGATGCGGATGTAACGGTGGTGGATAATGAACTGATCCGTGTGGCCGGTACGGGGGTATATGCCGATGAGATCGGAAAAACCGTGACCCATGGCAATTTTTTCAATCAGATCCTGCAGTCTGGGGAAAATGGTATTATCACGGATGTACTGATGGATGAAAACTGTCTGGTTTGTGAAAAAAGAGCAACCTGCAAGGAACTGGCTAATGTGGCATACCCTATTTTTAAGGATGGTGTTGTTGTAGGTATCATTTCCATCATCGCCTTCGATGAAGGCCAGCGGGAAAAGCTGCTTCTGGAAAGAGGACAGATGGAAGAATTCCTGAAATATATGTCTGTTCTTCTGGAGAGTAAATTATATACGGATGAAGCAAGAGAAAGGCTGGAGCAACAGCTGCAGGTGGTCCATGATGCGGAGAAAGGCTGGTCTTTTGTTGGGAACAGTCCCAAAATGGAAGAGGCCATCCGTATTGGTAAAAAGGTGGCCAAAACCAATTCCACAGTATTCCTGCGAGGGGAAAGCGGTACAGGCAAGGAGATCATGGCGAAAATGATCCATGCTCATAGCGACCGAAAGGATAAACTGATGATCTCCATCAACTGTGCGGCGATCCCGGAAAATCTGGTGGAAAGCGAATTGTTTGGCTATGAAGAAGGTGCCTTTACCGGAGCAAAGAAAAAAGGC
>JAFRZQ010000084.1 GCA_017442465.1 Anaerotignum sp.
ATCCGTATTTTTGAAGGCGATTCCTTTGGCACTGATCTGCTATGTATTGGCCTTTGGTGATTTTGTCACTTCTGAAACACTGGTAAAAGAAGCCCAGGAAAGCAGAAATGACGAACACATTGACTTCAATTCTAGCCGTTCCAATTTGGTCAGCGGGCTGCGTAACCTGATTCTTGGCATTTTTGCGCCTTTCCCGCCCTTGTCAGGTCCCTTATGGGTTGGCATGACAGTTTCCGTTGCCATGCGTTATCGCGAAGGGGAAAAGGCGATGAAATCTCTCATTGGCGGCATGAGCTCATTCCGTATCGCTACGTTTTTGAGCGTTATCCTGGTTCCTGTTGTATCCTTTATGAAGCCGATTATGGGCGTAGGGTCTGCTATTACACTGCTGTTCCAGGCATATGTTTGTGCAAGGATCGGCATGGAATACTGCAAATCCAGTACGGATAAGAGCATTGCGGGGGTCATGGCGGCTGTTCTGGCTTTCAAAGGTTCTGGCTGGGCGCTGCTGGTTGGTATTCTGATGAATTTGGCTCTTTCCATTACAGATTTCCAGAAGAGAAAACTGGGGATGCCTACAACGGAAGAACTGGAAGAAATCGATCAGGAAAGAGATGAAAAGATTAAAGAATTAACATGTAAAAAATCATTGGATACATAAGAATTTTATATCAAAAACATCGTAAAGAGTGAAGAATCACTAAGGATTCTCCACTCTTTATTTTTTTAGAGACATTTTTGGAAAAAGAAGCCCGGATCAAAAAGTTGATAGAGAATAACTATTGAAGTGTCGAATTTTATTGATTTGAACTATCGATTTAAGGGAGTTACATTATATCATGAAGGAATTGTTAAACAGTAAACAAATGATAAGGAGTGAATCATAATGAAAAATAACTTTCCTAACATCTTTCAGCCCTTTACACTGAGGACCGTAACGGTACGAAATCGTATCGTTATGATGCCAATGGGAAGCGATCTGGCAGGGCATAATGGG
Organism: Anaerotignum sp.; assembly: GCA_017442465.1. Taxonomy (GTDB): domain Bacteria; phylum Bacillota; class Clostridia; order Lachnospirales; family Anaerotignaceae; genus Anaerotignum_A. Next base: position 998 of record JAFRZQ010000084.1, read on the forward strand.
GAGCTGAGTGATGAACATATCAAATATTATGAACTGCGTGCAAAGGGCGGCACAGGCTTGATCCTTGTAGAAAATATTTGCGTAAAATATCCGGAAGGCTCTAACGGTACCACACAGCTGCGCATCGACAAAGATTGTTATATCCCTCGTCTATTCAATCTGACAGAAGCTTGCCACAGACATGGCGCATGTATTGGTATTCAGCTGAACCATGCAGGGGCATCTGCTATGAGCAGCAGAATTGGCATGCAGCCGGTTTCCGCATCCAGTATCCCTTCTAAAACTGGTGGGGAAGAACCCAGGGCGCTGACAAAAGAAGAATTGCTCAGCATTGCGAAAGATTACGGAACAGCAGCGAAACGTGCGGTAAATGCGGGTTTTGATCTGGTTGAAATCCATGCGGGCCATTCTTATCTGATCAGCCAGTTCCTGTCTCCGTTGATGAATGACCGAACAGATGAATTTGGCGGCTCTGCAGAAAATCGTGCCCGTTTCTGTCGTATGGTCATTGATGAAGTGAGGAAAGCTGTTGGTCCAAAGATTCCTATTTCTCTTCGTATAAGTGTGGATGAATTGGTAGCAGGCGGCAACACCATGGAGGACTGTCTGGAATATCTGGAATACCTGAATGACGAAGTGGATCTTTTTGATACCTCTTCTGCATTGAACCAGAGTATACAGTATCAGATCGATGCAAACTATCTGAAAGATGGCTGGCGTTCTTATATGGCGAAAGCTGTTCGTGATAAATTCCAGAAACCTACCATTGCCATGGGGAACATTCGTGACCCTAAGGTTGCTGATGAGATCATCGAAAGAGGCGATGCGGATTTTATCGGCATGGGACGTGGTCTGATTGCAGACCCTGACTGGTGCAATAAAGCGCAATATGGCGATGTATCTGATATCCGCAAATGTATTTCCTGTAATGTTGGTTGTGTGGGTAATCGCATCGGCGGCAATAAGCCTATTCGTTGTTCTGTCAATCCGGATTTGATCTACGGCGAAGAATACAAGAAAGCAAAGGTAAAAAGGGATTGCAATGTAGTAGTGGTTGGTGCGGGCACTGCTGGTCTGGAAGCTGCATGCACAGCGGCTGAAGTTGGCTGCAACGTAGTTTTGCTGGAAAAAGAAGCACAGGTGGGCGGCTTGTCTGTTCAGATTTCTAAAATACCTGCAAAGACAAGATTGGCTGACTTCCCTGCTTATCTGAAACATCGTGCGGAAAAAATGGAGAATCTGCAGATCGTGACAGGTGTGGATGCAACCGTAGAAATGGTAAAAGAATATCATCCTGATCTGGTTGTAAATGCAACAGGTTCTGTGCCTATGCTGCCGCCTATCGAAGGTCTGCATGAGAACCTCCATAAAGAAGGATCTAAAGTATATTCTATTCATGATATGATTGAACATCTGAATGATTATCCCGAAGATCTGGCCGGTAAAAAGGTAGCTGTCATTGGCGGCGGCGCTGTAGGCTTAGATGTGGTGGAATTCTTTGCCCCTCGTGGTGCAGAAGTTACCATTGTAGAAATGATGGATGTTATCGGCAATGGTCTGGATGCATCTTCTGCATCCAGCATGAATGAATGTATGGAAAAATACCATGTCCGCAAAATGGTCAACACAGCGCTGATGAAAGTCAATGCAGACTCTTTTGAGGTGAAAACCGACGGAAAAGAAGAAACACTGCCTTTTGATTATGGCTTTGTTTGTTTGGGAATGAAGGCATATACCCCCATTTGGGAAGAAATGCAGAATGCCTTCACAGGAGAAAATGTAGAAGTTCTGAACATTGGTGATTCTGTGCGTGCAAGAAGGATCATTGATGGTGTAGACGCCGGACGTCATTACGTATTGAATACGCTGGACAGACTTGGATTCAGATAAAAAACAGGTGCAGTATACGAAAAAAGTATGCTGCACCTGTTTTATTCTGTCTGAATGATAAATGGTATTTATACTACACTGAAGGGTTTATCAATATCTATATAAATTAAGAAAAGAAAGCATTGCTCCTCAGCGAATTTATGGAGATTTTTTTGTAAATACCATCTGATTTTTCATAGATTATTTTTCTGAATTGATAAATTTTTATTTATACGCTTATATTTATTCCGGATAATTTTTGGAAACAAAATCGCAAAAGTCCTGAACAACAGGGGACTGATATTTGTTTTTCAAGGTAGCCATATGGAAATTTCTTTCCCAGGCGGGAGAAGAAATCTGTATGATCTTTACATTCAGTCGAAGCAGTTGTTCCATATAGGGCACAACGGCAATGCCGAATCCTTTGGAAACCAGACCTGCAACAACCTCATCCTCTTCGATTTCATGTGCGATGATAGGTTTTCCGTCGATCTTTTCGAAAAGTTTATCAATGATAGAACGCAAACCGGAACTTTTGGAAAAGTAGACCTGAGGATATGGCAGGGTTTCTGACAGGTCAACACTGTGCTGGTTTGCAAGAGGGTGATTTCTGGGAACGATCAGAACCAGATCCTGTTTTTCAACTGGAAGATATTCGATTTCTGTTTCCTGATCCATTTTGGTGCAGAAAACAACATCGTATTTGTCCTGTTTCAAGCCTTCCAGAAGATATGTAGTGACGCCTGAGTGGAATTCGAAATGTATAGCCTTGTCCGGCTTCGATTTCAAAAAGGTTGAAACGACTTCAGGAATGAAAGAGGTTCCCAGTGTACGGAGAAAACCAAGTTTAATGACGCCTTCCCCTTTAGCAGCTCTCTGCATGACAGATACACCGTCATCCAATATGGAGAGGGATTTTTGCACGTAGTCAAAAAACTGACGGCCTTCTTTTGTCAAAATAGAAGAACGTGACTGACGGTCAAAGAGGGATACCCCCAGTTCAGATTCCAATTGGGAAATGGCATGGCTCAAACTTGGCTGTGTGATGCAAAGCTTTTCCGATGCTTTTCTGAAATGCTGCATTTCTGCCAATACCATAAAATACCGTAAATGATATAAATTCATGACGTTCTCCTTTCTATCCGATGTCAGCTACTTCTTTTTTCAGTATACTATGTTAGATAAATTTTGTCTATTAAAATGCAAAAAATATCAATTAGAATTTATCGGATAATTGTCGTACACTTGGGGTGTGAAAAAGATAAAACCGATTTTGCAGAACAGAATCTGAAAGTAATTGAGGGGAGGGAGTGAATGAAACAAGAAAAAGACCAATTGGAACAATTACGTGAAATCATAGCGCAGTGCGATGCAACCATTACAGAAGCACTAAAAACAAGAATGGAATGCATCAAAGAAATCATTGCATACAAAAGAGAAAATGGTGTTCCGGTATTGCAGTCGGGACAGGAGAAGAAACAACTGGATGCGGTAAAGTACAACACGAAAGATTCCGTTTTTCGTCACGAGATTTTGCATATTTTCGAGGGGATCATCGAAAACAGCAAACGGATACAGGCAAAAGAACTTTTTGATAAAAACATCCTGCTTATTGGCTTTATGGGAGCCGGAAAGACGACAGTTTCCGCTTGCCTTGGCAATCTGCTTGCCATGGAGGTCATAGAAATGGACGCTTATATCCAGAAAAAAGAAGGAATGTCCGTCAAAGATATTTTTGCTGTACATGGTGAGGAATATTTCCGGAATTGTGAAAGCAATACACTGATCTCTCTGCAGGAAAAAAGACATGTGGTAGTTTCCTGCGGCGGTGGTGTACCGCTGAGAGAACGAAATGTGGAACTGATGAAAAAAGGCGGTTATGTGGTATGGCTGACAGCAACACCAGAAGCAATTTTCGACAGAGTCAAAGACAGCACAGAAAGACCTTTGCTCAATGGAAATATGCGTGTGGACTTTATCCGTGATCTGATGGAGAGCCGCAGAGAGAAATATGAAGCGGCGGCTGATATCTGTATCGACACCACAGAAAAAGACATCGTAGAGATCTGTGAAGAAATGCTGCAGAAGCTATCTTTACTGCAAAGAAACAAAAGAAATAATGAAACAAATAATTTTAATTTTTAAGGAGGAACAAGAATTATGTCTAAAAGATTCCCTATCACAGTCAGCTCTTGGACACTGGGTGATCAGTGTACATTCGAAGAAAGAGTGAAGGCTGCAAAAGAAGCAGGTTTTGAAGGTATTGGTCTGCGTGCGGAAACATATGTGGACGCACTGAACGAAGGTTTGTTTGATGCAGATATTCTGGCGATCCTGGAAAAATACGATATGCAGGTAACAGAAGTAGAATATATCGTGCAGTGGGCAGATGATGCTCGTTCTTACGAACAGAAATACAAAGAACAGATGTGCTTCCATATGTGCGAACTGTTTGGTGTGAACCACATCAACTGCGGTCTGATGGAAAATTATTCTGTAGCACATACAGCACAGAAACTGAAAGAACTTTGCCATAGAGCAGGTAAATATACGATCGGTGTAGAACCCATGCCTTACAGCGGTCTGCCTGATGTAAAGAAAGCATGGGCTGTTGTAAAGGAAAGCGGCTGTGAAAATGCGAAACTGATCCTGGACAGCTGGCACTGGGTAAGAGCAGATCAGCCTATCGATCTGGCATTGCTGGAAGGCATTCCTGCAGAAAAAATCGTTTCTGTTCAGATCAATGACGTACATGACAGAGCGTATGCAAAATCCATCCTGCGTGATGAATCCATGCATGACAGACTAGCACCCGGCACAGGCCATGGCGATACTGCTGCATTCTGCCGTATGCTGAGAGAAAAGGGCGTAGAGCCCAAAGCAATGGGTGTTGAAGTAATCAGCGATGCGATTCTGGCAAATGGCGTTGCTGCTGCTGCAAAATACAATTTTGACCATACAGTAAACGTTCTGGCAGCAGCTTGGCCTGAAGCGATGCCTGAAAAATAAACAGGAGGTGCGTTTCATGATTCTGCTGATCGCGAAAAATACCGTTCAGAAAGGAAAACAGCAGGAGTTTACAGAACTGGCAAAAGAGATGATCATCAATACCAGACAGGAACCCGGCTGTGTTTACTATGATCTGGCAGCGAACCAGAATGATGAACAGGTATATTACTTCATCGAGAAATATAAAGATGAAGAGGCGGTGGAATACCATCGTGGGACAGCGTATTTTCAGACGATCGTTCCCAAACTGGGTGCACTGAGAGTAAAACCCTCTGAAGTGAGCACATGCACAGTAGTGGAATGATGAGTACATAAGATGAGATGTAAGGAGGTTACATGACATGGAAAAAAGAATTAACGGCAGAACTGGTATGTTTTGTTTGATCGGTACACCTGTAGGCCATAGCGGTTCTCCTGCTATGTATAACTACAGCTTTGCACAGACAGGTCTGGATAATGCTTATCTGGCGTATGACGTGCCTCTGGAAAAAACAGAAGAAGCAGTAAATGCACTGAAAGTGCTGGGCTGCAAAGGTTTTAATGTAACAATGCCCTGTAAAACAAAAGTTGCGGAACTGGTGGATGAACTGTCCGATGCAGCAAAACTGATCGGTGCCTGCAATACAGTTGTTGTGAAAGATGGCAAACTCTACGGCAATAATACAGACGGTATGGGTTTTGTCAGAAATATGAAAGAAAACGGCGTTGACGTCAAAGGCAAAAAAATCACAGTAATGGGTGCTGGCGGTGCAGCAACAGCCATTCAGGTACAGTGTGCGCTGGATGGTGCAAAGAAAATCTCTATCTTCAACAGAAAAGATGAATTCTACCACAACGGCGAAAAAACAGTGAAAAAGATCCAGCAGATGCTGCCCGACTGTGAAGTAAGCATTCATGTGCTGGAAGATACAGAAGCGCTGCATGCTGCAATCGCAGACAGTGATATTCTGGTAAATGCAACAAAGGTTGGTATGAAACCTCTGGATAAAGAATCTCTGGTAGAAGACACATCTGTATTCCGTCCTGATCTGGTGGTAGCAGACGCGGTTTATAATCCAAAGGAAACAAGATTCGTACAGGAAGCAAAGGCAGCAGGCTGCAAGGTAGCCGTAGGCGGTATCGGTATGCTGATGTGGCAGGGTGCTGCAGCATTCAACCTGTTCACAGGTAAAGAAATGCCTACAGATGAAGTGTACGAACTGTTCTTCAAATAAAAATCATCCTGATAAGATTGTGAAATAACTCAAAATACCTTCTCCATTCAAATATAAAACGTTAAAGCTTCAAAATAAAAACCATTCTATTATTCCCTAAATATATGAAAACGGCTGCAGGCATGCGGCCGTTTTTTGCAAATAAAAAGACAAAAGAAAGGATGAATGCTATGGGATTTTTAACAGGAAAAACAGTTATTATAACCGGCGGCGGCCGTGCGGTATTGAAAGACGGCAGCTGTGGCTCCATAGGCTATGGTATTGCTACAGCATTTGCCAAAGAAGGGGCGAATCTGGTGATCACAGGCAGAAATTTGCAGAAACTGCTGGATGCAAAGGAAGAACTGGAACGACTGTATGGCGTTAAAGTGTTACCTGTGCAGGCGGATGTCTGTGCTGGTGCGGATAATGAGGCAGTAGTAAAAAATGTAGTAAAGCAGACAATCGATACATTCGGTGATATTCATGTACTGATCAATAACGCACAGGCCTCTGCATCTGGTGTTCCACTGGCAGAGCATACAACAGAACAGTTTGATCTGGCTATGTATTCCGGGTTATATGCAACATTTTACTATATGAAGATCTGCTACGATTATCTGGCGAAAACAAAAGGCACTGTGATCAATTTCGCTTCTGGGGCAGGCTTGTTCGGTAATTTTGGTCAGTGTGCATATGCTGCGGCAAAAGAAGCGATTCGTGGGATGTCCCGTGTGGCTGCAACAGAATGGGGCAAAGATGACATCAATGTAAATGTGATCTGCCCTTTAGCATGGACCTCTCAGCTGGAAAATTGGGCGGATAAATATCCTGAGGCTTTTGCGGCAAATGTAAAAATGCCTCCTATGGGGCATTATGGTGATGTGGAAATGGAAATTGGCCGTGCGTGTGTTGCTATGTGTTCGCCTGATTTCAAATATATGAGTGGGGAAACCATTACACTGGAAGGTGGCATGGGATTGAGACCGTGATTTTTGTTTTCTTATCAGGACTCTTCTTAACGACATCCTTTTTTGTAAAAAGTGTAATACTTCATTGTTTTCTGCATTATCGAGAGTATAATAGAAACGTAGAAATTCTGATATACAGGGGCAAAAGATATGGAAGAACGAACAAATTATGAAAAGATGCTGAATGAAGAAGAATATATGCCGGATCAGGAACTAGCTGATCTTGCCTATGAATGTAGTAAAGGTTTATTATATATCAATTCTCATCCGGCAAGAGATGCAGAAAGGCAGAAGTTTTTAGAGGATTTTTTTGGTTCTATTGGTTCCCATGTAACGATCAAGGGGAATTTCAACTGCGATTATGGCAAAAACATTTATATTGATGATGGCACGATCATTAATTGCAATGTGACTATCTTAGATACAAATAAGGTAACGATTGGGAAGGATGTTTTTATTGCCCCTGGTGTAGTGATCAGTGCTGCAACACATCCATTGGACGCAGAACGCAGGGTAACAAGACATTTTCAGAGTCATCCTATTATGATTAAGGATAGAGCGTGGATTGGGGCAAATGCGACGATTCTTACAGGGGTGACGATTGGGAAAAATGCAGTAGTTGCTGCAGGCGCAGTTGTAACGAAAGATGTACCGGATAATTGTTTGGTTGGTGGTGTGCCTGCAAAAATCATAAAAGAGATTAATCAAAATTCGGAAATAGGATTTGATTCAAATTCTAAAGAAATATATGGGTTATGATTATTATTTCCCCAATGTTATAAGAAAACGGCTGTGTATCGCAACAGCCGTTTTTGACATTTATTTTGTATTACATCCATTTTTCTGCATGAAGAAATAATGCTGCTGATTCAGATAATCTCTTGCGATGTCAAGGGCTTCACCGAACCGCTGGAAGTGAACGATTTCCCGTTCCCGCAGGAAGCGGAGGGGAGCATGAACGGCGGGGTCTTCTGCAAGATCGATGAGATATTCATAAGTCGACCGGGCTTTCTGTTCTGCTGCCATATCTTCGTACAGATCGGTGATAGGATCTCCTTTAGACTGGATATAAGCGGCAGTGAAAGGAACGCCGGCAGCAGAGGCCGGATATACACCCAGACCGTGATCTACATAGTAAGGATCCAGTCCGGCAGCCAGAAGATCATCTTTGGAGAGACCTTGTGTCAGCTGATGTACCATCGTGCCGACCATTTCCAGATGTGCCAATTCTTCTGTCGCAATATCGTTCAGGGTCGCCTTTGCTTCCGGAGTGACCATGGTAAATTTCTGACTCAAATAGCGCAAAGAAGCAGCCAGTTCGCCGTCAGGTCCGCCAAACTGGGACAGAATGACTTTTGCCATGCGGCCGTCGGGCTGTGTGATTTTTACAGGGAACTGCAGTTTCTTTTCATAGATCCACATTTATTTACACTCCTTTCCGGCGAAAGAAATATTTGCTTGTGCCTGCCAGGGCCAAGGGTCGTTGTTCCATTCCCAATTGTTTGTATTTCCTGCATAACTACGGAAGGAACACAGGGGCCCGTAGGCTTCTTCGTATTTCATGCGGACAGCATCTGCGGCAGTGATGACCTGATTATATGCTTGGATCGCTTCCCTGTCTGTGGGATGTGTATTCAGAAACAATGCCAGATCAACGGCAATAAAATCTAGTTCAGATAGTTTTTTTAACAGTTCGTCCCGATCCATTTTTACGCCTCCTTTGCAAATCGATATAAGTTCCAGCCGGAACAATAGGGCATCACCAGTTCAGAAAAAGTGGTGCCGCAAACCAGGCTCCGTTCCTGTTCCATGGGGGTGGTATAGGGCTGAGAGGGAACGAATGCCTGCGCCAGTCCAATGCGTTCCATTACACAGGAAGAACAGTCTCCCATGCTTGTATCCGGAACCAGAGCCGCTGCCTGTGCCCCGGACGCTGAAGGGCATTTGTTTGTATTGCAGATGAAATTTCTGCACATTTCTTTCATAAGTCTTTCCTCCTTTATGCATTTACAATATCATCATATGGAAAAAGTGGATGAAGGTGCAGAAAATAAAAAAGAGGTAAAATCAAATGATTTTACCTCTTTCTTGTTACCGCAAAACAATTTCAGCACTTAAGGGAAGAAGCCGGGGAGGGCTGGTTCCTTTCTTATGTGTATGCTTGCAGAGTTGATTTTGTTTGCAAATCGTCGATTATGAAATAGCCATACCGAATACCATACCAGCGATGATGATCGCACCGATCGCGATAGGGTCGATATATTTAACTACAAATGCATAGGGTTTAGCCAGAGCAAATTTGTTTCTGCCATAACCTGTAGCTTCGTCGATGGAGTTCTGAGGACCCCAGATCCAGCCTACGAAGAATGTTGTCAGGAATGCGCCCAGAGGCAGCAGCAGTCTGTCTGTCAGGTATTCCAGGAAGTCGCCGAAGATAGGGAACTGAATGCC
>JAFRZQ010000014.1 GCA_017442465.1 Anaerotignum sp.
TGCCATTATTATCGCCATTGTGCTGCTGAATGCGTTTTTAGGCATCATACAGGAGAGTAAGGCGGAAAAAGCACTGGATGCCCTGCGGGAACTGTCTGTACCGAAGGCGCGGGTGCTGCGGGAGGGGATAGAGCAGAAAATTTCTGCGGAGGATATCGTTGTAGGGGATATCCTGCTGCTGTCCGCAGGGGATTATGTACCTGCCGATGGGCGTATCTTCGAAAGCCGGGGGCTGAAAGCGGAGGAAAGTGCTATCACGGGGGAGTCCCTTGCGGTGGAAAAGGAAACGGATGCTTTGCCTGCAGATCTGCAGCTGGGTGACCGGAAAAATATGGTCCTTTCCGGCAGTTTCGTCATGGCCGGAAAGGGGAAGGCTATGGTGACGGCCATAGGCATGGATACGGAAATGGGGCATATTGCGGCACTGCTTTCCGATCAGGAGGACGGAGAGACTCCTTTGCAGAAAAAACTGGGTGAGACGGGAAAGATGCTGGGGATCGGTGCCTTATTGATCTGCGGAGTTATTTTTGCGCTGGGGCTTTTCAGAAAGGAAGCACCGTTCCGGATGTTCATGACATCTGTTAGCCTGGCAGTGGCTGCTATTCCTGAGGGGCTTCCTGCCATTGTTACCATCGTTCTTGCCATTGGCATGCAGCGGATGGCAAAGAAAAATACGGTTATCCGCCGATTACCTGCAGTGGAAACCCTGGGAGGGGCAGAGGTCATCTGCTCGGATAAAACAGGTACTCTGACGCAGAACCGCATGAAGGTGACAAAAGTGGTATCCCTGGGGAAGGATTTGGGAAGAGATGAGGAAAAACACAGGTTTATTCTGACCTTGTTTGCGCTTTGTAATGATGCAAAACGGGAAGGGACCCGTATCGTTGCAGAACCAACGGAAAAAGCCCTTGCTGAAGCAGCAGAGGAGGGTGGCGTATCCCTGAAAGGGCTGTGGAAGGAAATGCCAAGAATAGGGGAGATCCCTTTTTCTTCTGAGCGAAAACTGATGACAACGGTGCATCGGTGCGGGGACAGATGGATCTCAGTCACCAAGGGCGCGCCGGATATCCTGCTGGAAAAGTGCAGCCGATGTCTGGATGAAAAGGGGAAGGTTTCCCTGGACCACAGGAGAAAAAGTGAAGTAAGGATGAAAAATGGGGAAATGGCAGCGGGGGCACTGCGGGTAGTGGCAGTGGCTTTTCGGGAATGGACGGAGGAGCCCTTCTTTTTCACACCGGAAGTTCTGGAACAGGATCTGACCTTTGCAGGCATGGCAGGGATGATCGATCCGCCCAGACTCGAAGCGAAGGAGGCTGTGGAGACCTGCAAAAGGGCAGGCATCCGCCCTGTCATGATCACAGGAGACCATGCCCTGACAGCCCAGGCCATTGCCGATCAGCTGGGGATCTACAGAAAAGGGGATCGCATCATCACGGGGCAGGAACTGGAAAAAATGGAAGAAACAGAGCTTTCGCAGGCGGTGGAAAACTGTACGGTTTTTGCCCGGGTTTCCCCGGAACACAAGGTGCGGATCGTAAAAGCATTTCAGAAGAACGGAAAAATCGTGGCTATGACAGGGGACGGTGTCAATGATGCCCCCGCACTGAAGGCGGCAGATATTGGCTGTGCTATGGGCAGACAGGGGACTGAGGTCGCTAAAGGCGCAGCGGATATGGTTTTGCTGGATGATAACTTTGCAACCATTGTGGAAGCGGTGCGGGAAGGCAGAGGGATTTATGACAACATTCAAAAAGCAGTGCATTTTCTCCTTTCCAGTAATATTGGTGAGATCATCACGATTTTTGTCGCTATGCTCCTTGGCTGGGCAACGCCGCTTCTTCCGATCCAGCTTCTGTGGGTGAATCTGGTGACGGATTCTTTGCCTGCTATCGCTCTTGGACTGGATCCTGCGGAACAGGATATCATGGAACGGAATCCGAGGAAGGATGCCTCTCTTTTTGCCGGCGGTATGGGCGGCCGCATAGCTGTGGAGGGCATGATGATCGGGATGCTGGCACTGCTGGCTTTTGGCATCGGGCATATTTATTTTGATGGTGGGAAGGAATATATCACTGGGCGGACGATGGCTTTTGCGGTGCTCTCTTTGTCTCAGCTGGTACATGCCTTCAATATGCGGACAGAACATTCGCTGACGCAGATTTTTCTTGGCAGCAATCTGTATTTGGTGGGGGCGTTTTTCGTGGGCTGTGTTCTGCAGGCAGGGGTCATTATGATAGAGCCGCTTTCGGCCGTATTTGGCGTTTGTTCGCTGACATGGAAAGAATGGATGATCGTTGGAGGACTTTCTTTGGTGCCGTTGCCGGTGGTGGAACTGGAAAAATGGAAAGACCGGATACTTTTCAGGAATATAAACCAAAATTAGAAGCGCTATTGGAAATTTTAATCATCATAAAAACTTATGGATATTGCGGTGCCGTTTTGAATTTTGTATAATAAAGAAAAACAAAGGATAAGGAGGAATTTCTGTGAAAGTGGATGTTTCTTTGGATTTATATCGTATTTTCTGTACCGTTGTCCGTACGGGCAATATGTCTGCAGCGGCAAGGGAATTATATATTTCTCAGCCCGCAGTTAGCATGTCTATCCGCCAGCTGGAAGATCGTATGGGCAGTCCGCTGCTGGTGCGTACAGCCAAAGGGGTGTATCCTACGGCGGAAGGAAAGCTCCTTTATACTTATCTGGAACAGGCATTGGGTCTGATTCAGGCGGCGGAGGAAAAGTATTATCAGATGGTGCATATGGAAATGGGCGAATTGAAGATCAGTGCCAATGATACAGTCATTGCCAATTTCCTGCTTCATTATCTGGAACAGTACCATAAATTGTATCCGGATATCACCATAAAGGTGACAAATAAAACAACAGAAGAATCTCTGAAGTTGCTTAGAAACGGGGCAGTGGATATGTGTTTTGTCAATCTGCCTATTGCGGATACAGAAGATCTGGAAGTGCTGCCCTGTCTGGAGATCCATGATGTGCTGGTGGGGGGCGAAAAATACCGCAGACTTGCGGAAAAGGGCATTGAACTAAAGGATTTGCCCAACTATCCGTTGATGATGCTGGAGGAAGTCAGCAATTCCAGAAGATATATCAGCCGCTATGCAGAGGAAAATGGCGTGGTGCTGAATCCGATCCTGGAGATCGGCAGCCTGGATCTGCTCATTGATTTTGCAAAGATCAATCTTGGGGTGACCTACGTCATCCGGGAACTGACCAGAGAACTGGTGGAGAATAAGCTGTATGAGATCCCTGTGCGTCCTCCTGTTCCCAAAAGAAGCATTGGTATGGTTCGCCTGAAAAATGTGGCCATGAGCCATGCCCTGCAGGGTTTTATCGAACTGATGCATCTGCCCAAAAAATAAGAAAAAGGCTCCTCTAAAGGAGCCTTTTGTGTTTACTGTTCTTCTTTGGGAAGGACTTTTTTTACGTTTTTTTCAAATTTTACCCGGGGCAGCATGACCAGATGGCCGCAGCCACAGCATTTGATGCGAAAATCGATGCCGGTTCTGAGGATCTCCCACTGGGAGGAACCACAGGGGTGGCTTTTTTTCATCTGCACGATATCGCCGACAGAAAAATCCATGGCTTACGCCTCCTTCACCAGATGTACGACCTGCTGAGGGAAAGGAATTTCGATGCCTTCCTGGTCGAATCTGTTTTTGATACGGCGGCGCAGTTCTGCTTCCACGCCCAGTGCTGTTTTCACCTTGCATTTTGCAACAACTTTCAGTGTTACAGCGGAATCATCCAGACCGACAACGCCGGCTACAACGGGTGTTTCGATAATATCTGTGATATCTGTTGTTTTTGCCATTTCGTCATTCAGCACTGCGATGGCATTGTCGATGCTTTCGCCGTAGGCGATGCCTACAGTAACAACGGCATTGATGAATTCACGGCAGTTGTTTGTAACTGTGCCGATGGAGCCGTTGGGGATGATATGAACGGCACCAAAGGGGTCGCGCAGTGTTGTAGAACGCAGTGTTACGCTTTCTACAGTGCCTGTGATGCCCTGGATGGTTACGATATCACCTACTGCATAATGATCTTCAAACAGGATGAAGAAGCCTTCCATCATGTCTCCTGCGATGCCCTGCGCACCCAGACCGATGGCAACAGAGCCGGCGGAAGCGATCACCAGCAGAGATTCTGTAGGTACGCCCAGCTGTTTCAGTACGGATACCAGACCGATGAAGTAGATCACGTATTTCAGGATGCTGCCCGCAACAGTGCTCAGTGTGCTGGCTTTTCTTTCGGACATGGCCATTTTCTTTCTCTGTACCTGTGCTTCCAGAACTTTATTGATCAGCTTGCTGGAAAGTCTGATCAGTACCCAGCAGAGGAACAGTGTAAATAAAATCTGTAAAATTTTCATACCCAGCGCCA
>JAFRZQ010000085.1 GCA_017442465.1 Anaerotignum sp.
ATAAAATCAAAAAACAGTCGCAAATATTGAATTTTCAATATTTAACGACTGTACGATTTCCAGAACGATATTTTATTCAAAAAATATTCTTAAAAATTTTCTTCCTATTTATGTCCGTTCTGCACGGAAATTCCCCAAAAAAACGGGCATCATGGTCTTTGCATACTGGCTCAGGGAATAATCTCCGTTACTGATGCACCAGTCATAAATGAGCGCACGTTCACAGAGGGCATAGGCCTTAACGATCTCATTGACCGTGGCATCTGCCCGCAGTTCCCCCTTCTTCTGTCCCTCGGACACGATCTGACGGAGCAGTTTATAGTACAGACGGTTATGGTCCATCAGATGCTTTTCCCCTGCCGTTACCAGCTGGGAGGAATACATCCTCGCCACCAGATCCAGAGAAACGCTGTTATCGATCATCAGGAACAGTTCCTGATTCAGATACATCAATTTCTCGAAACTGTCCATATCTTCTTCCAGCGTGGGGATCAGTTCCTGATATTTATCATCAAACAGGTCGGAAAGGGAGCTCAACAGTGCATCCTTACCGCTGAAATAGTGATAGAAAGAGCCCTTGGATGTGCCGGATTCCTCCACGATCTCTTCCACCGTGGTATCATCATAGCCCTGGTCGTAAAACAGCTTCCACGCCGCCGAAACGATACGGCTTCTGGTGTTTCTTGTGTTTTTCTTCGCCAAGGCTCTCCCCTCCTATCTGTCTTTTATACTTTCTTCCATTTGAGGCTGACCAAATCGTGCTCACGAATGGCTTTTACCAGTCTGTCGCTGAAATCCGGCGCAAGGATATCCCTTTCATCCAGCATTTCCAGCCCCAGTTCCTGACAGCGGATGTATGTACCGGTATTTTCCTGTTTTTCCTTGCTGTATGTGGCGATGAGCCCCTTGGAAAACCAACCGCCCAGACGTTTCTTTGCGATCAAAAGTTCATTTAAGGCTGCCGTATCCGCTTCCCGCAGCTTGCAGGAAATGAATACCGGCAGGGAATCATCCATCAGCACTACGTCAATTTCATTGCCGCCCATACGGGTGCCATCATAAATATCCCAATCGATCATGGTGCCCAGTTTCACGTCATCAAATACACCGCTGCTTGCCGCCGCCACGTACACATGCAGTTCCAGCCACACACCGTAGCTGATGCAGTATGTCTTATCTTCCATGGAACAGAAACGGAAGGAAACACGGTCGCCATACATCTGCAGATCCTCGATAAAACCATTTCTCTGAAATTCCCGCAGGATCTCTTCCCCCGCCCAGACATCTCTGCCGTTTTTCTGGGTCACAGTCTTGGGGCTGTCAATGGTCAGTTCGTGGGGGAGCCCCCGGCTCGCCACCGTCTGCAGCCAGCTGCAGGTGCCTTTCCACTCCTTCAGGTTACGGAACAGATACTGAGCCATCTTTCGGATGGGCTCATATTTTTCCGGCGCAGGAGGACGATGGGATTCGCCCATCAGTTCCGCGCCCTTGGCATCCAGAAAATTTTCCAGGGTCAGCTGTGCAGTATCGCATACCTTTTCGTCGGTCTCCACATCATTGATGCATCTGTTCACCAGATCCGTATGTACCATTCGCATGCCTGTCTGCATCCCAGCCTTATAGCCGGCAATCATCATCAGCTCACTGCCGCCGGTCAGTTCCAGGGTGCAGTTTTCCGCACCGTAGCGTTCCACCACGCGGACAGTGGCCTGACGCAGTTTTTCCACAGAACGGATATCCACAGGGATA
>JAFRZQ010000002.1 GCA_017442465.1 Anaerotignum sp.
GTAACAGAGCAGGATTATGAAAGAGAAGTGATCTATTTCTCTGATGCCATCGATAAAGTTTCTGTCATTTCCGGTATGGGCAAGGATGGGATCTATCGGGAAAGAATGCTGTATATCGTTCTTCTGATGAAGGATTACCAGAAGGGGAAAAACTCTTTCTATCGACTGCAGGATGAACTGAAGCAGCATCTGCTGCAGCATTGTGAATTATCCATTTCTCCAAAAGAACTGCAGATCGAAGAACCTGTTTTTGTAGAATTAAGCGTGGATGTCTGGGCAAATGTCATGCGAATGGAAGACAGTTTTGAGATCCAGACACTGGCGAAGGAAGCGCTGGATCATTATCTGAACCCTATCGCAACAGAAAAGGGCAGGGGCTGGAATATCGGTCAGCTGCCCAGAAAGGCGCAGATCATGATGAAACTGAACAGCCTGAAAAGCAGAGCGATCATTCGTCAGATCGTGGTAACAGCAAGATATGAGGATGAGGAAGGCTTCCATGAGGTAGACCTGAGCGATCTGAAGGTATCTCCTTTCATGGTCGTGAAGAACGGGAAGCACCAGATCCATGTTTCTCCTCTGCAGGAGGTTGAAAAATAGGAGGCGGCAATATGTTAAGCCATCGAATGCAACAAGAGCAAACCTTTGAAAACTTAATACTGGAAGCCAGAAATCAGATTCCTTTATATACAAAAGAATGGACGAATTTCAATCCTTCTGACCCTGCAGAAACCATTCTGGAAAACCTTTCTGCCTTTACCATTCTGCAGCAGGCTTATATTGACCGTATGCCGGAGGAAGTGCAGGAAAAACTCTTTGCCATGGCTGGTTTTTACAGGGAAAAAGGCAGAAATGCCCGTATCCTGCTGGAAGCAAAACAGGTGGATGAGCCTGTGAGAATCCCTGCGGGGCAGAGGTTTCAGGTGGGCGATCTGTATTTTGAAACAAACAGAGAGAATATTCTGAATGGATATCGTCTGACAGGTGTATATAGCAGACAGAAGGATGAAATTGCAGATTATTCTTATGTTCTGGATGATGATTATCCTGTGGACGGCGTGGTTTTTACGGACCATCCTCAAGAGGGTATGGAACTGTATCTGGTGATGGATGGTTTGGCAGATGCCGGCGAAGAAGTGATTTTCTATGTGCAGCTGGGAAAGGAATTCCGCAGAAATGCCTTTACAGGGGAAAATCATTTTGCGGACATCCAGTGGCAGTGCTACACGGAAAAAGGCTTTGTGAATATCCGCTGTAAGGATGGCACAGGGGATTTGTTGACCAGTGGCGAACTGCGTTTCCGTATGCCGAAAGAGGCAGCGGCGGTTTATGAAGAATTGCCTCAGAAGGGCTATGTTATCCGCGGCATTCTGAAACGGGCGGATTATGATATTCCCCCCAGGATCGCGAAAATCAGTGGTTTCCTGTTTGAGGTATGGCAGAAGGAAACAAAATCCATCTGTTATACCTATGGCAGAGAACAGAGTTTTGAACTGTTCAGCGACATTCTGGAAGAAGGCTATGTGCAGATTTACTGCAAGGAAACACAGGATGGCCCTTATTATCTGTATGAACAGGTGAAACCATGGGCGCAGGAAGGCAGATTTTACAGACTGGAAAGACTGGATTACGGCATCTATCGTTTTACTTTTGATCAGGAAGCCTTCGGTTTTGGCCCCGGCAGTTTTGAAA
>JAFRZQ010000086.1 GCA_017442465.1 Anaerotignum sp.
CACGCCGTCAGCATAGATCCTGCCTTCCTGCGTCATATCATTGATCATATCCCAATGGATAGCAGATTCATTCTTTCCGCCGGCTTCCTGAAAGGCTTCGCCAATAGCCATGTGCATGGAGCCGCCGATCTTTTCATCAAAGAGGATATTTTTTGTATGACGCTGGATGCCATAGTTCGTACCAATGGCAACCTCGCCAAAATAGCGGGAACCAGCATCTGTATCGATATAGGAAAGCAGCGTATCCAGCATTTCTGCGTTCTTACAGGAAACATCTGTTATCCTGCCCTTCTCTACCGTTAGGCGAACTTCATAAAATTCATTGCCGTTCATGATAGAAGGATAGGAAAATGTAATGTATCCATCAATGCCATCCTCTATGGGAGATGTAAAGATCTCACCATCGGGGAAATTCGCATCGCCGCAGCAGTTGATCCATTTTCTGCCGGATATGTTCACCTTGATATCTGTATCTTTAGACAGGATATGCAGTTCCTTTTTCCCGTCCAGCCAGTTGACCCATTTTTCCTGCCATGCTGCCATTTCTTCCCACTTTGCGACAGGATCGTCTTCATAAAGATATCCTGCCGCATATACAAAATCTTCGTATTCCTCCAGGCTCATGCCTGCATTCTGGGCATCGCCATTGGTAGGAAACTGGGTGCCGCACCAGCGCAGCTCCCCTGTACCCATTCTATCAGAATAGATTTTTCTGTTATCCTTATTGGCAAGGCGTTTCTGTTTCAGTCTTTCCCCATCGATAGACTGCATGGTTTTTGTATTTTCACTGCCCCAGGCGCTGATCCAGACATCGCTTTTCGCACAGGCACCAAAACGGATATTTTCACGGGCATACTGTTCTTCTGTGCCATTTTTCAAAATTTCTGCGTCCACATCCGGCATATCCACATAGTAATCCACCAACGCACCGGCCTTTACGGCTGCACGGGCAACTGCCTTGATGAAAGGCAATGCTGCATCCTCTGCAGAAATGGCAACTCTGTCACCCTTCTTTACTTTTGTAGAGTAATTTACCAGCACATCCGCCAGTTTTTCCAGTCTTTCATCTCTCATTTATATCACCTTATTTTACGGCAATCTGACACATAGCCATAGTCTTTAATGCTGCATCATGGCTTTCAGGTGTCACCCCTGCACAGCAGGAGGCATCCACGCTGATCTTTACTTCAGGCAGTCTTGCTTTCAGCAGCATTGCATTGGAAACCACACAGATATCTGTGCAAAGACCAACCAGTTCGATTTCGCATTCAGAAATTTCATGGCCCATAAATTCCATTACCATCATATCTGCCAGCTGCAGAGAACCAAATGTGGGTTTATTCATCACCACTGCACTGCCCAGGGCTTCTTTTACCTTATCATTGATCTCCCAGCCATGTGTACCTTCGATACAATGTACCACGGGCAGATTTTCACCTTCCTGTGTCATCAGGTAGTCATCCTGATGAGTGTCCCTTGTTGCGTATACGCAGTCTCTGGGGTATTCCTGAATTTTTGCCACAACGTTATCTACGATCGCTTCCGCTTCGGGTGTACCCAGAGAGCCATCGATAAAGTCATTCTGCATATCTACAACGATCAAAATCTTTTTCATTCCGTTACTTCCTTTCC
>JAFRZQ010000087.1 GCA_017442465.1 Anaerotignum sp.
AATCTGAGCCCAGGTGCTCTCAGGCTTGAGCAGGGTATGGTCACACTTGGATAAAATCTCTTTTACATCCATCGTTATGCCTTCCTTTCCAGCGTTACAGTGTGCAATTCATAATGTCTGCTGCCAATGCCGATTTTTTCTGCATGTTCCAGACAGCTCTTATATTCGGATTCGGGTGTTGTATTGATGAAATGATCGTGGTGATCGTGGAAATCTTCTTTTTCCATGTTATCTGTCAGCACTGTATTCGGTCTAGGTTCCTGTTTCAGGCAGGCATCCACACAGGCCTGATCCAGTGCCAGAGGGTCAAAGGAAGCAAACATACCCAGATCGGGCAGGATCGCTACGTCATTCCCTGCATGGCAGTCACAGTAAGGAGAAATATCCATAACCAGAGAGATATGGAAATGAGGTCTGCCGTCTACAACAGCCTTTGCATATTCTGCCATTCTGCAGTTCAGTTCTTTTACCGCTGCATCCTGTGCAAACTGAATAGCATCGAAATTACAAGCACCGATACATCTGCCGCAGCCAACACATTTTTCTGCATCCAATTCCATTTTTCTTGTTTCTTCGTTGAAATGCAGGGCATCATTCGCACATTCTCTCAGGCACTGTTTGCAGCCTCTGCATTTTTTCTCCTTAATAATCGCTTTCCCGTTGCAGTGCTGTTCTTTCTTACCCGCTCTGGAGCCGCAGCCCATGCCGATATTTTTGATAGCACCGCCGAAGCCGGCCTGCTCATGGCCTTTGAAATGAGACAGGGAAATGAAGATATCTGCATCCATCACCGCACGGCCGATTTTTGCTTTTTCTACATATTCGCCGCCAACCACAGGTACTTCGATATCATCTGTACCCTTCAGGCCATCGCCGATCAGGATGGGACAGCCAACAGTCATGGGTGTGAAGCCATTTTCCCATGCACAGTACAGATGTTCCAGGGCATTTTTGCGGAAGCCGGGATACAGGGTGTTACAGTCTGTCAGGAAGGGTTTGCCGCCGCGGGCTGTTACGAAATCAACGACAGCCTTTGCGTAATTGGGACGCAGGAAACTCAGGTTTCCCAGTTCCCCAAAGTGCATTTTGATGGCAACAAATTTGCCTTCAAAATCAATATTGCCCATACCGGCACCTTCCATCAGTCGATGCAGTTTCTGGATGCGGCTTTCAAAGGGGCCGCAGCGAAAATCTGTATAATAAACAGAAGATGTTTTATTTTCCATAGTATACTCCTCCTTAACTCTGAAAGGGTTCATTTGATACAATTTATTTTTTTATCATACCACACTTTTTTAATATCGCAAAGGGATATCCGAAAGCAAAACAGGAATCTCCAGCCCCTGAGAGCTCAGGAAATATCTCATCCCGCGGACTGCGATATCACTGTTATTTTTCGCCCCTACCATCACACTTTCCAAAGGAACTTCTTTTTGCTCTCTATCAAATTCCACCATAATATAGGGCAGGAAAATCTGATCCAGCAGACGGAAATTAGGCTTGGCCGTCCCCAGTTCATTGATCAGAGGAGGGAAAATAAAGCGGTATTCCTCTTCTCCTTCAAAAAAGCTCTTCTTAAAAAACATGGCATACACAGAAACAACTACCGCCATTTCTTTTGCCAGTTTTTCCAGAGACTCATCCAGAATCTCTGCTTCTTCTTCAAAAAATCCTGCCAAATCTGTCATGCCCTCATCCTGCAGATTCCGTATGCAGGAGAGAAAACTTTCCAGCATACCGCTCATCTGTTCTTCTTCGTCATAAATGACAGTCCCATGGAGGAATACACGATGCTGAAAGCCTTCCACCAGCTTCATATAATCAAACTCCAGACAATACCCCTTAAAATCGGTAAATTCCGCCCACAAAAGCGCATTGTTCTGCGATTTGGAAAAAGCCACCACATAAAAACTAAGGTTGTTCCCCTGACACACATTTTCATCACAGCCAAGGTTTATGATCCCCAGTTCATGGATCTCTCTTTGCAGTCTGGAAAAAAAGTTTTCCCGCAGTGCTGCATTCACAATATATTTTTCTGTCAGCCGTTCCATAACTTCAATGGCATACTGAAATTCCAGTTTATCATTCAGAAAATCACTTTTTGTTGCCATAAACTCTCTGTTCTCTACAATACCGCGTACACCCTCCGCCGTGGTATAGTGGTACAGTTTTTCCCCTTTCCTGCAAAGGGGCACATGGATCCAGTCATCCATATAACGGGTATCCTGCATGAGGCTCCCTCCTTATTCTCTGATCTGCCCATCGCCATAGATGATATATTTTGTGGTCGTCAGTTCCTTCAGTCCCATGGGGCCACGGGCATGCAGTTTCTGGGTGCTGATACCGATCTCCGCACCAAAGCCAAACTGACCGCCGTCAGTAAATCTGGTAGAAGCATTCACATAAACCGCCGCCGCATCCACTTCATTCAGGAAACGCTGGGCATTGGTATAATTTTCTGTCACAATGGCTTCGGAATGGCCTGTGGAATATTTTCTGATATGTTCGATGGCCTCATCGATATCCTTCACCACTCTTGTGGACAGGATATAATCGGCATATTCTGTGCCCCAGTCTTCTTCTGTTGCAGGAACGGAGCCATCCACCAGTTTCTGTGTCATTTCATCGCCGCGGATCTCTACCTTTCTGTCCTGCAGAGCTTTTCCAATCTCAGGCAAGAAGGCTTCCGCAATTTTTTCATGGACCAGCAGGCTTTCGCAGGCATTGCATACACCGGGACGCTGGGTTTTGGCATTGATGACGATTTTTGCCGCCTTTTCAAAATCTGCACTTTCATCCACATAGACATGACAATTGCCCACGCCTGTCTGGATCACAGGAACCGTGCTGTTCTGCACCACGCTGTTGATGAGACCTGCACCACCGCGGGGGATCAGCACATCCAGATATCCATTCAAACGCATCATTTCATTGGCAGTTTCTCTGGAAGTATCGGGCACCATCTGCACACAGTCCTCGGGCAGACCTTCTGCCGCCAAAGCAGAACGGATGGCATTGACCACCGCATGGTTTGTTTTGAAGGCTTCCTTACCGCCTCTTAAAATAACGGCACTGCCTGCTTTCAGACACAGACCGAAAGCATCAGCTGTCACATTGGGACGGGCCTCAAAAATGATACCAATGACACCCATAGGCACCCGTTTCTGCCCTACCACCAGACCATTATCCAGTTTTTTCATGGAAAGGACCTCACCCACGGGGTCATCCAGTTTTGCCACCTGACGCAGACCATCAGCCATATCTGCCACACGGGCATCGGTCAGGGTCAGTCTGTCGATAAAAGCCCCCTTGATACCGTTTGCCAGAGCCGCATCCACATCCTCCTTATTTTTTGCAAGAATATCGTCTTTTGCCGCCATAATGGCATCGGCAGATGCCAGCAGAGCTTTATTCTTCACAGGCGTGGACAAGGTAGCCAGTGCCACTGCCGCTCCCTTCGCTTTTTTCCCCATTTCCACCAGATTGCTCATCCTTATTCCTCCCATCCGTTTTCCGTTACGATATCATCCAAAGGGATATCATACACTTCCGTCGGTATGTCTGTTTCCGATATCTGTTCGGAAAAGGCAATGCCGATCTTGCGGTATCCCCTGTATTTTTCAAAATAAGTATCATAATAACCGCCGCCGTAACCGATGCGGTTTTTCTTTTTGTCAAACAATGCTCCCGGAACAAGGAAAAGATCTCCTTCTGCAGGGATGAATTCTTCTGCTGTTAACGGCTCCATCACGCCAAAGCGCCCCTCCTGAAGATCTGCAAAGGAATCTATTTTCAAAAAAACCATATTCCTTCCCTTTTCCGTTTTAGGCACTGCAACGATTTTTCCATCCTGCCATGCCTGTTTCAAAATTTCTCCTGTTTCCACCTCTGAATCCATGCTGACAAAAGAAAATATGCGTTTCGCCTGTTGATAAGCATCGCTTTGCAGGATATGTCCTGCGATCTTTCTGCTTTTTTCTGCTCGTTCTTCCGCCGGAATATTATTTCTTTTCGCAAGGGCTTTTTCTCTTATTTTTTTCTTCATACCGCCCCTCCGATCACAAACAGAACAACAAAGGAAATAGCTATCGAAACTTTCCAGTACGGAATATTCCTGTTTTTCAAGATATTTTTCAGGATCAGCCAGACGAAGCCTCCCCAAATCAAAACTTCCCCCAGCACAGATACCACAATTCCCGCCCCGCGAAAAAATTCCACCAACAGCAACAAAAATCCAAAGCAAACAGAAACCAGCATCAAAAGGATCAGTTCCCCTCCGCTTTCATAAATCGCCTCTTCTTTTTCCTGTTTCGGGTCATAATTCCCAGCCATCAGCAAGAACCCGGGCACAATACTCCCTGCCAGGCTGCCGGAGAGCATACGCATCAGCTGACTGCTTTCCCAGAAGCCCAGATAACTGCCCACGCCATCGATACCGACAGGCAGGATGGCAAGCCCTGTAAGAATCGCCTGCGGCAGAGAAAAGGATCGTCCTGCCCCCATCCGTTTTTTCAGAAAAAAGAAGCAAAACGCAAAAAATGCCCCTATATAGATACCCGTGCAGCGGGCACAAAGGGGCATCTGCATTCCGTCAAATAATAAACTTCGCTCCGCCATCTGATGACAGACAGCGGAACCCATTCTCTGTAAAAATCCAGCCATATCAATAATACATCATGTTTGTAAACACACCCATGGTTGCACTCATGCCACAGCACAGGAAGGACAGCAGCAGCATAACAAGGCTGACAGTCACCATTGTTTTACCAAATCTGCGGTAATCCTCCGCAGGGCTCTTCATCAGAACAACGCCTGCCACACAGCCGGCAATTGCACCGAAACCACCAACCATAACGATCAGCACGATCACCAATACTTTGAGCAGTGGATGGATCCTTGCATCTTCCGCAATGGACTGTTTTTTCTTATATTCCGCTTCCCCTGTTTCTGTGCTGCTCTCAAAATGGTGGGTTTTGCCATCACTGTCTTCCACAGTAAACGCATCCACTTTTTCTGCCTTTACTTCTTCTGCCTTTCCGTCAAAAGAAGTCCAGGAAGGATCCGTATTATTTTTTACATTACAGACAGGGCAACCCAGACTTTCATCTAAAATCTGTCTGCCGCAGTTAGGACAATAACTCATATTTCATACCTCCAATATTTTAACCAAAAAGAGTACCTTCATCTTCTCCATCGATGATACGATGGATCACTCTGGGATCTTCCCCCAAAGCAATGGCCATCTGCACACCTGCATTCAGGCAGATCTCTGCCGCCTGTAGTTTGGTTTTCATGCCGCCGACGCTGAATTCAGAACCTTTCTTTTCCCCAGCCATAGCCTTGACCTCATCGGTGATCGCTTCCACATAGGATACCCGCTTCGCATCTGCATTATGGCGGGGATCTTTATCATACAGTGCATCGATATCTGTCAGCAAGATCAAAAGATCCGCTTCCACGATCTCTGCTACCATAGCAGAAAGGCGGTCATTGTCGGAAATTTCGATCTCATATGTAGAAATCGTATCGTTGGCATTGATGATGGGAACGATGCCCATTTCCAATAGTGTCATCAGCGTATTATGGGTATTCGCGTAACGTTCTTCACTGCTCAGTTCTTCCTTTGTCAGCAGGATCTGCGCTACAGTCTGGTTATACTGATTAAAGAAATTCTGATAGATCTGCATCAGCATAGCCTGTCCAACAGCTGCTGCCGCCTGTTTTTCCTTCACGATGGTAGGGCGTTCCTTCATATTCATACGCACTGCACCGACACCAATGGCCCCGCTGGTCACAAGGATCACTTCCTTGCCGCGGTTTCTGAGGTCTGTCAGTACCCACGCCAGTTCTTCGATCCGTTTCAGGTTCAGTCTGCCGCCGGGGTATGTGATGGTCGAAGTACCTACTTTTACAACGACGCGTTGACAATTTTTCAATGTATCTCTCAAAACGTTCACTCCGTTTCTTTTGTAGATTTCTCCTCATATTACAGTATACACCAAATTGCATTCATAAAAAAGGAAATTTCTATTAAGAACGAAAATCTTTCCACCTCCTATTGAAACCTATAAAAAAATAAGATACACTTCATTTATGATAATAATTATCATTTATAGAATGTCAAAGGGGGAGCTTACTATGTGGATATTATTTGCATTTCTTTCTGCAATTTTTGCAGCACTGACTTCTATTCTGGCTAAACTTGGTATGGAAGGGATCGATTCCAATCTAGGCACTGCCATTCGTACCGTTGTCGTGCTCATTATGGCATGGGGCATCGTTCTTATTACGGGCAAACATCACGGCATTGAGAACATTACAACAAAAGGCTGGACATTCCTGATTTTGTCCGGTCTGGCAACAGGCCTTTCCTGGCTGTTCTATTTCCACGCACTGCAGATAGGTGAAGCATCCAAAGTAGTCCCTATAGATAAATTCAGCGTAGTCATTTCTATGATGCTGGCATTTCTGATCCTGAAAGAGCCTGCATCCATGCAGACCATTATTGGCGGTCTGTTCATCACCATCGGTACTTTCGTTCTGATCCTGTAAAAAAATAACCCCGACATCAGCTGATGTCGGGGATTTTTTTGCTTATTACAGTTTGAAGGAGCTCTTCAGAGGAACGATGCGGTTGAATACCAGATGGTCTTCTGTTGTGTCCTTTGTATCTACGATATAGTAGCCGTTTCTCATGAACTGGAATCTTTCGCCCTTCTGTGCATTCTTGATGGAAGGTTCCACGAAGCATTCCTTCACTTCCAGAGAAGTGGGATTCATGATCATTTCGCCGTTAGGATCATCGGGGTTATCCAGCATCATGTGGTCATACAGTCTTGCTGTAGCAGGCACGTTTTCTGTAGCGGATACCCAGTGCAGAGTACCTTTCACTTTTCTGCCGTCAGGAGCGTTACCACCTCTTGTTTCGGGATCGTATGTGCAGTGTACTTCTGTTACAACGCCATTTTCATCTTTCACAAAGTCTGTGCATGTTACGAAATATGCACCTTTCAGACGTACTTCCTTGCCGGGAGCCAGACGGAAGAATTTTTTCACAGGTTCTTCCATGAAGTCTTCTCTTTCGATATAAACTTCTCTTGTGAAAGGAACTTCTCTTGTACCCAGTTCAGGATTTTCGGGGTTGTTTTCCACTTCGATCATTTCTGCCTGACCTTCAGGATAGTTTGTGATGACAACTTTCAGAGGATCCAGAACAGCCATAACCACTTTTGCTTTTGCTTTCAGGTCGTCACGGATGCAGTAATCCAAGATACCGCTGTCAACCATGCTGTTTGCTTTGGAAACACCGATTCTTTCACAGAAATCACGGATGGATTCGGGTGTATAGCCACGGCGGCGCAGACCGCTGATAGTCGGCATACGAGGATCATCCCAGCCGTCAACCAGACCATTTTCTACCAGCGCACGCAGTTTTCTCTTACTCATGACTGTATTTGTCATGCCCAGACGCGCAAATTCGATCTGTCTGGGAGGATTTACTGTGTAACCAGCTTCTCTTACCACCCAGTCATACAGAGGTCTGTGGTCTTCAAATTCCATAGTACAGATGGAGTGTGTGATACCTTCAATAGCATCTTCCAGAGGATGTGCAAAGTCATACATGGGGTAGATGCACCATTTATCGCCTGTTGTATGGTGTGTGGAATGGGAAATACGATAGATAACGGGGTCTCTCATATTGATATTGGGAGAAGCCATATCGATTTTCGCACGCAGTGTTTTGGAACCATCGGGGAATTCGCCTGCTTTCATTCTTTCGAACAAATCCAGGTTTTCTTCCACGCTTCTGTTTCTGTAAGGGCTTTCCTTACCGGGTGTGGACAGCGTACCGCGGTATTCTCTCATTTCCTCCGCTGTCAGTTCACATACGAAAGCTTTGCCTTCCTTGATCAGTTTCACTGCTACTTCGTAGTATTTATCAAAATAGCTGGAAGCGTAGTACAGTCTGTCTTCCCAGTCAAAGCCCAGCCATTTTACGTCTTCCTGAATGGATTCTACATATTCCACATCTTCCTTTGTAGGGTTTGTGTCGTCAAAACGCAGGTTGCATTTGCCGCCATACAGTTTTGCCAGACCAAAGTTCAGGCAGATGGATTTTGCATGACCGATGTGCAGGTAGCCATTGGGTTCGGGCGGGAATCTTGTGTTGATCTTATTCAGTTCGCCCTTCAGGTCTTCCTGGATGTAGTTGTGGATAAAGTTACCAGTTGCACCCAGACCGCTGTTGTTTTCCATGATTTTTTCTTCAGCCATTGGTCGCCCTCCTATATTTTCATTTGTAAAAAATGTAATTACACAAATATGATAGTATATTATACCGCAATATGAAATTGATGGCAAGAAACAGGAAAACTTTTTTTCTCCATAATATATAGATTATCGATATATCATTTCAAATAAAAAAAGATTATTGGACATATATCGAACATCTATATATAATCAAAACAAAGATATATAGAATGTCGATATATGGAGGTGTAATACATGACGATCGATAAAACATTACTGGCAGGCAGTTCTGCCACGCTCATTCTGAAACTGCTGGACGGACAGGATATGTACGGCTACCAGATCATCGAAGAACTGGCTCGCCGCTCCGATAACACTTTTCAGATGAAAGCAGGTACCCTTTATCCCCTTCTTCATGGGCTGGAGAAAAAGGGCCTTCTGGAATCCTACGAAGAAAATGCCGATTCCGCCCGCGTCAGAAAATATTATCACCTGACCGGCAAAGGCAAAAAATACCTGAAAGAAAAAACTGACGAATGGAAAGAATATTCTTCTGCTGTTTCCAAGGTTCTGGAAGGAGGGATGGCCTGTGAATGCTTCTGATCCCTTCAAAAAATATGCAGAGCAAGTCTGTGAACAGATCCGCTGGAAAAAGGCCCATGACATCGTAGCACAGGAGATCGAAAACCACCTGATCGATCAGAAAAACGCCTATATGGACATGGGAGACAGCGAAAGCACTGCAGAAGAAAAAGCCCTCCTGCAGATGGGCGACCCAGTGGCAGTAGGGGCAGCACTGGATGGGACCCATAAGCCAGCAGCCCAGTGGGGCATGATGGGATTGGTTATGGTGCTGTTTCTCATTGGTGCGATCATCCAGTTTCTATTCCTGGATCGTATGCTCATGAATACGGATTTTCAGGGCATTGGCATGAACAGCCTGATCATCTTTCTTCCCGTCAGTCTGGCAGTATTTTTCATGGCATATTTTCTGGATTTTTCCTTCTTCGAAAAACATCCCTTTCTGCTCCCCGGCATGGTCCTTGCCATAGATATTCTGGCACTGTTCTTTGGTGTGCAGAGTGTCGGCAGAAACTGGCTGATGATCGGCGGCTTTGCCATCAGTCCGATCTCCATATCGGCTTTATTCCCCTTTGCCTTCTGCGGACTGCTGTATCCTCTGCGAAAAAAAGGCATCCGCGGATATTTTATTGGCGGTATCATCGCAGTCGTATTCTGCCTGCAGCTGCTGCTCTGGCATACAGCCGGCGGTCTGATTCTGTTCCTGTTTTCTGCAGGGATCCTGATGGTCTTTGCGGCAATCCGAAACTGGTTCGGCCAAAATACAAAGCATATCCTTGTTTTCTTTGTGATCGCCGCCCTTCTGATGGGCTGTGTGCTTTTATTTGCTGTTCCGGAATATACTTATAGACTTTCCCGCCTCGTAAGCGCCCTGCATCCTGAAGCGGACCCCCATGGTGCGGGGTATCTGCCAAATCTTTTACAGACAATGCTGGAAAATGCCGTTATTCTGGGTCACGGTGCTCCTGTCCCGGGAATCCCCATGGAAAATGAGCTCTTTCTGATCAATTTCCGTTCGGATTACCTGCTGACCTATCTGACAT
>JAFRZQ010000015.1 GCA_017442465.1 Anaerotignum sp.
ACCGGAACCGGATGTCAGGTCACACAGGGAACCGATCAGGTCTGTCAGGCGGCGAGGTGTTGTACCTTCGGAAGCCATGTTGCCTTTCAGATCGCCTTCTTTTTCTTTGATGGCAGCTTTGATCGCATCAGCCAGTGCTTCACCGCTCAGATCTGCGAAATCGTTATCCGCCAGATATTTCAGTTTCAGTTCGTTGGGCAGACCAACCAGACCGTCTGTGTAGCCAGCGCCTACAACAGGGTCAGCCAGTTCCCAGATCTTGCCTACGGGATCTTTGAATGCACCGTCACCGTAGATCATTGCTTCTACTTTTACGCCTGTACGAGCCAGGATTTCTTTCTGGATGTTTTCAGCAACTTCCTGTGCGTTGTTGGGGAACAGTTTTACTGTATCTTCTGTTGCTTTGTTGGAACCCAGGAGACCATATTCAGCATTGTAACCGCTGCCGTTTACAGGTGCGTTCAGGATATCAGCCAGTGTCAGAACTTTTTCGCCGCCTTTTGCCAGGATGCGTCTTCTGGAACGTTCTCTGGAGTGGATGTCACAGCACAGTACGTTCTTTGTATATTTTACGATCGCTTCTGCATGGTTCGCGAATACGATTTCAGCTTCTGCGCCTTCTTCTTCGATCAGGCCTTTGTAGTATTCCACATAGTCAACGCCTGTGAAGGGGTGTTTGATGTAGCCGAATGCTTTGCGGTATTCATCCAGAGACAGTACGTCTGTGTAAGGGTTTACGCCGCTTTCATCCAGTACATCCATATCGAACAGGTGGTTACCTACTTCGTCGGAAGGATAGCTCAGCATCAGAACTACTTTCTTCGCGCCTTTTGCGATACCTCTCAGGCAGATCGCAAAACGGTTTCTGCTGAGGATGGGGAATACAACACCAACAGTTTCGCCGCCCAGTTTTGCTTTTACGTCTGCAGCGATATCTTCTGTTTTTGCATAGTTACCTGCTGCACGGGCAACAACTGCTTCTGTTACAGCGATTACGTCTTTTTCCTGCAGTTTGAAGCCATCCTGTTCAGCTGCTGCCAGAACGGAATCTGCTACGATTTTTACGATATCGTCGCCTTCGCGAACGATGGGTGCTTTAATACCTCTGGAAATTGTACCTGCCATAGTGAAAACCTCCTGCTTTATACGCTTTTAATTAGAAAAATCCCATCTTGCGACGGGATCAATGGCAAATTTCTAAGTCAATGTGTGATGAAATAACTTCGATCACCGACTAATTTATTCTACCAAGAAAACCGCAGACTTGTCAATAATCACGCCCTTGTTCTCCATAAAAATATCTGATATCGCCCATAATTTTTTGTCTTTTTTCCAGAGCAAAAAAAGAGCATCCTGTTCTCAGGATGCCCATTTTTACAAATTTTATTTATCGTACATTTTTACTGCTGTTTCCAGAGCGATTTCCATCATCTGTGTGAATGTGTTCTGGCGTTCTTCTGCAGTTGTTTCTTCCCCTGTGATCAGGTGGTCAGAAATAGTTACCAGAGCCAGTGCACGTTTGCCCAGTCTTGCTGCTGTCAGGTACAGCGCTGTGGATTCCATTTCAACAGCCATTGTGCCCATTTTGGACCACAGGATGGATTCTTCCTTGCCGCCTTCGCTGTAGAATGTATCGGAGCAAAGCAGGTTACCAACCTTCATATCGATGCCTTTTTCCTTTGCGGATTCTACTGCTGTGGACAACAGTGTGTAGTCTGCTGTAGGAGCCAGTGTGCCGGGCATACCGTACTGGTCAGCAAAGTTGGAGTTTGTATTGGAACCGATACCTGCTACGATATCTCTGATTTTCAGTTTTTCTGTGATAGCACCTGCGGAACCGATACGGATGATGTTTTCTACACCATAAAATGCATACAGTTCATAGCTGTAGATGCCGATGGAAGGACAGCCCATACCGCTGGCCATAACGGATACCTTTTTGCCTTTGTATGTGCCTGTGTAGCCCAGGATACCGCGTACGCTGTTTACCTGCACTGCATCTTCCAGGAATGTTTCTGCGATGAATTTGGCACGCAGGGGGTCACCGGGCATCAGTACGGTTTTTGCGAAATCGTTGTCTTTTGCGTTAATATGAGGTGTTGCCATAGTTGTCTGCCTCCTTAAAAATATGAAAATGAAATTTCAGCCATAGTTTCTATACTATCATTATACCATCTTTTTCTCATTTGAAAAGAAAAAGCATCCAAAAGGGATGCTTATTTTCTCTCCAGTTCCAGCAGGAACGCCTTTTTCTCCATACCGCCGGCATAGCCCACCAGTTTCCCATTCGCTCCTACCACGCGGTGGCAGGGGATGATGATGCCGATAGGGTTTTTATTGTTCGCCATACCTACGGCTCTGGCTGCCTTGGGATTACCGATGCCTGCGGCGATCTCGCCGTACGTCCTTGTTTCACCGTAAGGGATTTCCGTTAAAGCCTTCCAGACCTTCTGCTGAAATGCCGTTCCCTTGGGCGCAAGGGGCAGGTCAAAAGCCTTTCGTTTTCCTGCAAAATATTCCTCCAGCTGCTTTTTACAGGACTGTATCAGTTCAGTTTCTTCTAAAACATATTCCTTCGGGATCTTCGTCCATGTTACATGAGTGATGCGGCCGTTTTCCTCGCCGATGCAAATTTTCCCCACTGGAGTTTCATAGAAAAATATCTTTTCCATATCAATCATTCTTTCTCAAACTTCTTAACAGGGCAATTTCTCTGGCGTAACCCTCCGCTTCGTTGGGCGTTTCCAGATAAAAAGGCAGATGGACCAGCTTCGAATGGTTGATGATATTGGTGATGCCTTCCAGAGTCAGGGTGCCTTCGCCGATTTTTTCATGTCTGTCCTTATGGCTGCCCATGGGATTTTTGCTGTCATTCAGATGGATGGCCTTCAGTCTGTCCAGGCCGATGATATCGTCAAATTCCTTCAGCACACCATCCAGATCTCCGATGA
>JAFRZQ010000088.1 GCA_017442465.1 Anaerotignum sp.
CTGCCTATTACACCACCGACGAACCCTACGATGGAGAAATCTTCACAGAAGCCCCTGACAACCCCGTTGATTTTGAAACAGAAACACATACCTTCCGACTGGTGCCCGAAGACGGGGCATGGAAATTCGACAGTTTCCACCTGTTTTACTAAGACGTAAAAAAGCTCGGCTATGTAGTGGCGGCTTAAGAAAACATACTTTATAAGTTTTATTGATTTCTTAAGCCGCACTGCGAGGATGTCCTGAAATAAGAAAACATTTCGAAGAAATCAAAAACCGAAAGAACCTCTTGGAATCAAGAGATTCTTTCGGTTTTTTGTTTTCTTATCGGGACTCCTCTTAACCGAGCTTTTTTTATTTATCCTGTTTTCTGTTTTTCCGATCCAGATAGAATACCGCCAAAACTGCAACGACTACTGCCACACGGACAGTCACATCAGAAGAACGCAGAGGTGCTTTTGGTTTTGCAGATTCCGACAGGGTAAATTCCAGTTCTCCCTCCGGCAGGCCATCCAAAGAAGCCTGATACCATGTTTCCGTTTTTTCAAAGCTAAAATCACCGCCGCTTTCTGTCAGATAATAAGGGGTATTGACCACGATATCCAGCTTCCCGAACGCCGCCCATGTGGTCGCTGGGGAAAGCAGATAGGTATACATATAGATCGGCGGTTCATAGCGGGTATTCATGCCGGGATAGATGGGTGCAGTCACCGTATTGGTGATGGTGCCGCCGGCGGGGATAGAAATTTCATATTCATACCACCGCAGAAAATTTTCCGAATGCATTTTTCCCATATATTCAAAACTGCCAAGGATGCCGTGATCCCATTCGCAGTTTTTCAGACTCCGGGTCGTGGCGTTATACCAGTCATGGCGAAGGACGGTGGAGTTATCCTCCCATTCGGCAAAAACATAGTCTTCATAAGTGCCCGTTTCTTCCCCAAGGAAGGTCAGTTCATATTCAAAAACGCTGTCTTCCGCTCCATTTTCCGAGAACCATTCCAGTTCCCCTTCCAAAGGTTTACCGAATACATAGACTTCGATGATATCACCGTTCTCCACCCAGCGGGTCACAGCGATCTTATCATCGGAATTGTTGCCGCCGGCCTGTTCCATCAGCATCAGTTTCCGTTCTGCTGCATCGCCGCTCCACCAGAAGCCCAGGCGGGCTGCCTGAAATTCTTCTTCATCGATACCATCGATCTGCCAGGTATATTTTGTAACGGGCAGGTCAAAATGCCAGAAGGCATCCTCCATATAACCGTCGATGAGATTGGGCAGGTCTTTTTCCAGTTCAAATTCCTCGCCTCGGTAGAACAGGGTGTGGCGGATGTTTCTTTCGATGGGTTCTCCATCCACCAGCACATCATATTTTTCCCCATCCGCAGCAAGAAAACCATAACCATAGTCGGGAGTCTGCCCGAAGGGAAAGGCCAGTTTGGCTGTTACGTCGTAATCGGCAGGGTTATGGAAGGTATATTCCGCTGTGACCTTACCGCTGTATGCCAGATAGGTTTCTTCCTCAGCATAATGTTCTATGGGAAATTCCTGCAGGTCGAAGGTCAGCTGCTCGTGCTCCACAATAATGGGAGACTGTGCCCCTGTGACCATGGTGCCCGTGGATGAGATCCCCCGAAAATAGGTCTGGGCGGAATTGGCAAAAGCCGTTACGGGGCTCAAAAGTAATAAGGTGCTGAGTGTCAATGAAAGGAGTTTCTTCATAGGCATACACCTCCGTTTTCTATCATTTTTTGCCTGCAATCATATTATCTTTCTCCAGAACGGCATCAAAAGCCGCTTTCAGTGCATGTTCAAAGCCTTTTTCCTGCAGTTTCAGTACACCTTCAATGGTGGTGCCGCCGGGGGAGCATACCTGATCCACCAGCGCCCAGGGGTGTTCGCCGCTTTTCAGCACCATTTTTGCAGAGCCTTCCACGGTTGCCGCTGCAATTTCCAGTGCCTGTTTTTTGGGCATGCCTGACTGCACCGCTGCTCTTGCCAGTGCGTCCATATACATATAGGCAAAGGCAGGGGCAGAGCCCGCCAGAGTGGTGAAAATACCGAAATGATTTTCGTCCACTTCGATAACGGTACCGATGGTGCCGAAAATACCTTTTGCGATCTCCAGCTGTTCCTCTGTAACATATTCATTCTTGCAGATGCCGCAGGTCGCCGCACCGATCTTTGCATTGATATTGGGCATCACACGAACGACAGGTGTGCCTGCAGGCAGAAGGCTGCCCAGATATTCCAGAGTCTTTCCGGCAGCGATAGAAATGACCAGGGGTTTCTTTTCTGCCACCACATCATAAAATTCAGGGATAGCGGTAGCAAGGATATGGGGTTTTACCGCCAGCACCAGCACATCTGCATTTGCCACTACTTCTGCACCTGTTTCACAGGGGATGATGCCGGTTGCCGCAGACAGATTTTCCGCCGCGGGGAAGAATTTATCTGTCACAAAGATGGATTTGGGGTCATATTTGCCTGTGCCGATGGTCATGCCCTTCATAATAGCACCGCCCATATTGCCTGCACCGATAAAACCATATTTCATAGAGAAAACCTCCTTCGTTCGTTCTGTTTTTTCTTAATTTAACGCTACTACAAAGGAAAGATGGTGTCAATTACAAAAATCTTAAAATTTTCCTTGGGACGCTGTCCCAAACCCTGCCAAGGAGGTCACCTCCTTGGCACCTGAGTTGCCTGCGGCGCTAAAAACTTGAGAAAAACAATAAAAACAATTATAATGAAAAAAAGAGAAAGGAGAGAACGACATGAGCGTTTTATTTTTAGAATATCCCAAATGCACCACCTGCAAAAAAGCAAAGGCCTGGCTGGAAAGCAATTCCGTTGCCTTTGATGACAGACACATCGTGGAGGAGAACCCCTCTGCTGAAGAACTGAAAACATGGTGGCAGATGAGCGGTCTGCCCCTGAAAAAATTCTTCAACACCAGCGGCCTTTTGTACAAGGAACTGAAGCTGAAGGACAAGCTGCCCGAAATGAGTGAGGAAGAAATGATCGCCCTCCTTTCCACCAATGGTATGCTGGTGAAAAGACCTCTCATCATCGGGGCTGACTTTGTATTAGTCGGCTTCAAGGAAGCAGAATGGGAAAAATTGAAATAAGACAAACAAAAAAGAGCCTTTCGGCTCTTTTTTTAATAACTCAGCCAGTCATAAACTTCTGTGCCAGGCAGGCTTTCCTCCACTGCAAGAATGCCCTGTCCATAAGGGTCTACAAGGATACCATAGGAAATATCCTCCTTTACACCGCCGTAAAGATAAACGAATTCCCGTTCCAATTCTTGGGGCAGTTTTGCATAGGCCTGCGCCATCATTTCCTTACCAAGCCATGCCGCCTGTGTTTTATTATCAAAGTATACCCCCTGATACCCCTCCGCACGCAGCAGTTTCTCTCCCTCTGCCACAGAAGTCATGCCAAGGATTTTCGGTGCCAACAGAGTCATCACCGCCAGAAGCACGGCAGTCAGCATAAAATTCCATGCGTTGATGGTATTTTCACTGGCACCGGCCTTTCGCACTTTATCCAGACCAAAAGCCACGGGCAAAATGGAAAGAAACTGGAATCCATAAATCCGCAGGCGGGGCATTTTCCAGCAGGCTGCAAACAAGCCGATGATAACGACTGTACATAAAATCCAGCCCACGATTTTTTCGCCTTTTCCCCACTTATGTTCCACTTCTTTTTTCGGTTTCAGAAAATCACCAAAACACGCCACGATCAGAAAACCGGTAAATGTACCTGCCCAGCCAGCCCAGCTGGTATTGATGGCACCGCCGTAAATCGTATTTTCAATATGATAGAGGGCATAGATGGACAACCCGCCGCAGATCAGCGCCAGTCCCCAGAGCCAGAGTTTTCGGTCTTTCCGTTCTTCTTCCTGCTGTTCCATATCATGTTCTGCCGGGTTTTCATAATCCCAGTCTCTTCTCAGAAATCCCATAAGCTCCCCCCTTTCAGTCCTTCCAATTCCACCATTTCAGTTTTTCGGAGTCATAGACTTCATTTTCCGCATAATAGACTGCCATACGGTAAACATACAACTGGCATCTATCCACTTTCATGCCTTTCAGCTCGCATTCCTTTTCATACATCGCCTCGGGGTCTGCCCCCTTCAGGGATGCAATGCTGTCAAATCCCAGGAGAATCAGGTCTTTTTCCGTTTCTTTTCCCACATAGGGAATTTTCTGCAGGTCTGTTTTCATGCCAATCCTTCTTTCTGCAAAAAGGCTTTCAAGTCCAGCAAATCCTCGTCATAGGTCGCCTGCAGGGCACGATTATAGATGACCGCCGCAGGATGATAGAGGGCAAATAACGTTCTGCCGTCGGCAAGGGGTGTCGGTTTGCCGTGATAATCCCCGATGACTGCCTTTTTCTCACCTGTCACAGCCTTCAGGGGCACATTGCCCAGAGTCACAACGACTTTCGGAGAGATCACCTTGATTTCCTCTAATAAAAACGGCAGGAAAAAAGCGATTTCATCAGAAGAAGGGGGACGATTCACAGATTTCCCTGTTTTGGGACTTTCCTTGGTGGGACGCAGTTTCACCACATTGGATATGTAGATTTCTTCTCTTTTCAGCCCTACCACTTCCAGAAAGGCAGACAGGTTTTTTCCCGCCTTGCCCACAAAGGGACGTCCCTGCTTTTCTTCATCGCCGCCGGGGGCTTCGCCGATCATCATCAGGGCGGGGCTTTCCGCTCCTTCCCCGAATACAATGGTTTTGTTTTTATATGCAGAGGTTTCCACCGCCGCCAGCAGTTCTTGCTTCACATTGTTGATATTTTTCATAACAGACGCTCCTTTTCTCCCCATTTACACGAAGTTATCCACAGGTTTACCCTGTTTTCCACAATAATTTTGTTGATAACCACTTATGTCACCCACAAAATATAGGTTCGTTCTCTGTATTTCCACAGATACACTGCCAAAACTCCTTGATTTTACAGGAAATGATGATATTCATCTTGTATTGCATATTTTTTCTGTGGAGAAATCCACACTTATCCACAGCTTTTTGGTGGATAACTATGAACTTATCCCAAAGCTGCCCACATTTTATCAACAGAGTTAGCGAGTTTCGCTGCGTTATGAGAAACGAACAAGCAGGCAACGCCTGCGTGAGTGCCGACTGCAGCGAAAGGTTAGCGGTCTTTTCCGTAAGGAAAAGAAACATCCTCACTTTCCCCGTTTCTCCCTTAACAATAACCAGAACATAGCCATGCCGCCCAGAAAACCGCCGATATGCCCCAGATTATCCACATTTGGCTCAAAGAAACCGAGGCAGATGGCCGTTGCTGCCAGAAGGAGCATGGTGGAATAGCTCATACCCGTGTACTGAGAGCCCCTTTTTTTCGTCAGGAGGAGCATAGCTCCCAAAAGGCCATAGATGGCACCGGATGCACCGATGGAAACACCGTACCCATCCCCAAGGAAGACACTCAGCAAGCCCCCGCAGATGCCTGCCGTCAGATAGAGCAGGAGGAACCTGCCTGTCCCCAGCAATTTTTCAGAACGGACACCAAAATAATATAAATACCCGCAGTTACTTGCCAGATGCATGATGCCGCTGTGGAGAAAGATACTGGTGATAAAACGATAATATTCCCCCCGGGCAATGCCTTCCGCACTGAGGCCATAGTTCCAGAGGATCTCATCTCTGTGACCGGAGAACATGGTCACCGCCAGCAGTATGGCACAGATCACAAAAATCACCGCCGTTGCCACAGGGTACTTCTGCTCCTTCGTATCTCTCAGGACAAGCACCTCCGGTGCTTTCCCCCTGGCTGCCGCTGCCAGGATCTTTTCGATACCCAGCACCTTATCAGGCTGCCCCTTTCCCGCCGTTACCCGGGCAGTTTCTGTCGAAAACTGCCAGAATACGCGGTGGAAAGTTTCATTGTAATCATGGACCGGGGCATTATCCCCGCTTTCCACAATATCCACAGGGGGTTTCTCCCCATCTTTATCCACAAGAACAGACACTGCCACCAGGCGGGTGCAGAAAAATTCTTCCAGCCGTTTTTCCATGGATCTGGAAAAGCCGGCAAAGGTCATATGGTCTTCCCGCCAGTCTGTGCGCCCGTCCATCAGGCATACCAGATACAGCACAGGATTTTCTGCACGCCAGTACCAGTTGGGTTTATGGTTCACGGGGCGAAAGCCCGTACTTTTCATTTGTCCGTCGATGGTTTCCCAGAACGCCATGCCATCGCCTCCTAATTTTCAGCTTTTTTCTATCATATCATAGATGGGTCTTCTATTTCTTTCAAAATTCTTAAAATTCCGGAAAAATGAAAAAGCCCGTTAGAAAAACGGGCTTTTGAAAGGATAAGAAATGGGGTAATCTTTCTTATCGTAAAAGGATCTGATTCCTTTTGGATCTGCAGACACCGCCTGTTTTTGCACAGGGAAGCGGCGGTTATCCACATATTTATCCACAAAATCAACATATCATATTTCTCCGGCCTTGTCAAACAAAGCTTTCGACAAATCATAACAAAAGGCTCAAAAGCAGCATACCCGCTGCCCCCGGCACCCCCAGAAGACCGCTGACAATGATGGTAGCACCGTTCAGCCCCACATTGGCCCCAAGGCTCTGCCCCAAAAACAGGAGCCCGCCTCCCAAAATCGCCGAACTGCAGAATTTCAGGAGAAACTGCAGCGGCCTGGAAAGGGCGATCAGGGCCAAGGCCAGAAGACAAACAAAGATCGCACAGACCATCACATAATCCCCCATAATATCCCCCCTTACACGACCTTTTGATATCCATTGGTCAGGCCCATTTCCCTGGCTGTTTTCAGGAAATAGGCATACTTCTTCTGAAGTGCGATGATCTCATAAATATAGCTGTCAATGAGGTTCTCATCGGTGACTGTTTCAAAGGCGTTGCGGGCGCACTCCAGATCGATCTGCACCTGACGAATGGCGGCAAGGATGGCTTCTCCTTCCGTCATCAGATGTTCTGTTTTTCGCTTCATGGAAAAACCTCCTCTTTTTATTCCTAATATAGGAAAAACCCGGCGGTTTTATTCCACAAAAAAAGCCTCCGGTTCAAAAAAACCAGAGACTTTTGCTTTTATTTCTCTCTTTTCTGCAGTTTCTGCAGATCCTCTTCCGTCAGTTCTCTGCACTGTCCTTCCGGCAGGTCATCGGGCAGATACAGTTCCCCCATGGCGATGCGGTGCAGCTCCACCACCTTGGCGCCATAACAGCCAAACATCCGCTTGATCTGATGATAGCGTCCTTCTCTCAGGGTCACTTCTGCGGTCTTTTCCCCGAGGATGGTCAATTTTGCATCCTTGCAGACACCATCATTCAGTTCTACCCCTTCCGCAAAGCCTTTCTGCATTTCTTCCGTTACAGGGATATCCAGTTCCACGCGGTAGATCTTCTGCACATGCTTTTTGGGAGAAAGGATGTTGTGAGCCAGAACCCCATCATCGGTGAGGATCATCAGCCCTGTGGTATCCTTATCCAGTCTGCCTGCAGGGAAAAGGTCACGTCCTTTCAGTTCGGCAGGCACCAGTTCCAGCACTGTCTGCTGTTTTTTATCCTCCGTAGCGGAAACATAACCCTTGGGCTTGTGGAGCATCAGATAGATCTGCTTTTTCACCACAAAAGGCTTGCCGTCCAGGAGTATCTCATTTTTCTCCACGTCCGCCTTCTGACTGGCAGAGGTCACCACCTTGCCATCAACGGTGATGCGCTTTCTGTTTACCATATATTTCACATCGCTGCGGGAATACAGTCCCTGAGAAGCGATGATCTTATCGATTCGTTCCATTGCCATAGTTGTTCTCCTTTTTATAGAGCAGCATAATCTGCTTTCAGTTCTGCCAGAAGTTCCGCCTTTGTCTGGGGCGGATGATGGCCTTTGATAGCGACAACAAAATCTTCGCCTTCCAGCCAGTCGATATACTTCCCAAGCAGGTCTTTATCATACACCCAGTCATCCCCCACAGGAACGGAGCAGTAACTGTCACCTAAAAACAGCAGTCCATCCTCAGGAACGGAAAAGACCACGCAATCCGCCGCATGGGGAGAGGTCACTTCCTTCAGCACAACCATCACGCCGCCAAGGTCGATCTCCAATTCCCCCTGCAGGGAAATATCCGCCGGTTTTACGGAAATCAGAGAACGGTCAGGGTATTCCTTTCGGATATGGATGAAGCAGAATTCGGAATCCTCTCCGTTTTCGATGCGTTTTTTCATGGAAGCATCATCCCACTGCCACGCTTGCATTTTTCCAAGGATGGCATTGGTCTTTTTTCCCGCAAAGGAAACACCCTTCCAGCCGCAAAGGCCATAGGTATGATCCCAGTGGGCATGGGTCAGGGCGATATAGTTAGGTTCGGGCAGCCCTTTTTCCGCAAGGCCTTTTTTCAGCAGTTCCGCATGGGCAAGGGAGTTGCCTGCGTCCATCAGAAGGCCTGCCTTTTCCCCCTGCACATAGCCGATGCAGGGTCTGTCCGTTTCGGGGTCGTTATTTGTATAAAACACATGATTCGTCAGTTTATTCCACATGGCTTTCACCTCTTACAGAACACGATACACCATTGTGCTGATAAAATCAATCAAAACGATAAA
>JAFRZQ010000016.1 GCA_017442465.1 Anaerotignum sp.
GCACATATTCCAGAACCAGTTCCGGCATTCCGCCAAGACGCCCGCCGATGACGGATTTGCCTTTCAGATCTGTCCATTGGAAATCCGGCTCATCGACTCGGGAAACAAGAAAATTACCAGCTCGCTGGGTCAGCTGTGCGAATACCATGGGATGATTTTCTTTTCCCTCGTTGTGGACATACAGACCTGCTTCAATTCCCAGAAGGGCGATATCAGCGGAATCGGAAAGAAGAGCGGTCATGGATTTATCGGCACCGTTACCCACGGCTACTGTCACATCCAGTCCTTCCTCTTCGAAAAAACCCAGTTCCTGTGCCACATACTGGGGGGCATAAAATACAGAATGTACCACTTCATTCAGTCGTACAGGGGTCAGACCTTCATCCACAGGCTGTGCACTGCATCCTGCGGAGAAAAGCAGTGTTCCTGCTGCTGCCAAACAGATTTTCTTTTTCATAGAAACCTCCTGAAACGCATTTTGTTTCCACTATATGCCCGAGCGGCGAAAAATGTATGTTGTCCGGGTATTTTTTTCTGTGCGAAGATGGTTTTTTTCGAGATTATGATGTAAAATAAAACTATTATGGATAAGTCTGCGGTTTTTACCGCTATTATAGATCAGGAGGCTCATTTATGGCTGAAAAAATCATGTTGATCGATGGCAACAGCATTGTAAACCGTGCCTTTTACGGTGTACCTCTGCTGACCAATAAAGAAGGAAAATATACCAACGGGGTATATGGTTTTCTGAATATTCTCTTTAAGCTTCTGGATGAGGAACACCCCGATTATCTGGCGGTGGCTTTTGACCTGCACGCGCCTACCTTCCGTCATAAAACTTTTGACGGCTATAAAGGCACCAGAAAAGGCATGCCCGAAGAGCTGCGTGAACAGATGCCTTTGCTGAAGGAAGTGCTTGAGACTATGCACATTCCCATTTTCGAGCAGGAAGGTTATGAAGCTGACGATATCCTGGGGACATTGTCTGCATTGGCGGAGAAAAATGGCGTACTGCCTGTTGTTGTTTCCGGGGACAGAGACCTTTTACAGATCGCAGGGGAAAATCTGAAAGTCCGTATTCCCAAAACAAAGGGCGGACGTACGGAAACGGAAGATTATTACGCAGCAGATGTGCTGGAAAAATACGGCATGACACCCACAGAATTCATTGATATGAAGGCACTGATGGGGGATGCGTCCGATAACATCCCCGGTGTGCCCGGCATTGGCGAAAAAACAGCAGCGAAAATCATCCAGCAGTATCATGATATCGAAACTGCCATTGCCCATGCGGCAGAGATCAAGCCCAAGAAGGCTTCCGAAAATCTGGCGGAATTTCAGGAGCAGGCAAGACTCAGCAAATTCCTTGCCACCATCGTGCGGGATATGCCTCTGGAATGGAATGCCGATGGACTGAAAATCAGAGATATGTTCAATGGGGAAGCCTATGAACTGGTGAAACATCTGGAATTCAAGAGCATGTTCAGCCGATTTGAAGGGGCAGTAACAACTGCGGAAAAGAAAGAAGAAAAGGTATACAGACTGGTGACCGACAGAGACGGTGCGGAAAACGTAATGTCCTCTCTGGAACAGGGGGAAACAGGATATGCCTTTGTATATGATAATGAAGAATGTCAGGGGCTGGCTCTCTATCAGGAAAAGATGGGTGGTGTATGGGTGGAAGCATCCATGCAGCTGCTGAAGGATGATATCCTGCGCATTTTCAAAGAGTTCTTTGCGAATGCAGCATATCGTAAAATTGGCCATGATGTGAAGCAGGATATCAAACTGCTCCGGGGCTATGGCTATGATGGCTTTGA
>JAFRZQ010000089.1 GCA_017442465.1 Anaerotignum sp.
CAGACTGCAATATACATTTCGCCACCCTCCTTTCTGAAAATTCACATAAAAATTCATTTTGATTTTAACATAGGTGCTGGTGCTATGCCAATCGGCACTTTTACCATTCACTACAGAAAACTATACCTTTCACACATATTTTTGCCGAAAACCCATGTGTTTTATACCTATATTTTGCACCTAAAAAACATACCTTTCATGCATTTTCTGAAAAAAACAAAAAAATTCTGCTATCGTTAAGGGCAAAGCATGATCTGATTGCAATAAAAAAGGAGGAAAATTTATGAAAAAACGATTTTTAGGTTTATTACTGTGCCTTTGCATGGTTGTTCCTATGATGCCGGTGACTGCATCCGCTGCTGCTACCAAAATCAATGTTTCTGAAGCCAGCTATTATGACGACAGCGGCGATTTAGAGGGACTGGAAATCGATTTTGGCTGGGATACCGCTTCTGCTTCCAGCCGACTGACTGTCATGACCAAGAAACTGCGTTCCGCAGGTGAAGCCGGAACAAATAAATCTTACGGGGACTTTACCGATTTCGGTTACTACGGCAAATCCTTCAAGAATTGGAATGCTGTTCTTGACAATAGCTCTAAATTCGGCATTCTCTATTACACAGACGAGCATAAAATCAGTATGGGTAAAACAAATACCCTTACCGTAGAATTTGACGAGGGTGATATCCCTCTGGATGTGAACAAGACTTATTATCTGTATCTGTGGACCTATTACGCGGGCCATTATTACCCTGATAATCTGTTCATGGTACTGAAAGTGAAAGATGGTAAACTGCAGTATGCACCTGCAACAGGTCGAAACAGTTATGGCAGCTTCACTACTCTGTGGGAACAGGAAAAGGCTCCTGCTGTAACACCCAGCAAACCCGTTACAACACCTAGCAAACCTGTAACACCCAGCAAACCTACTGTCACTTCTGCTATCAACGTAAAAGTAGAAAACAAGGATGTCGCATGGACTGATGCAGTTCCCTTTATCAAAGATGGTCGTACACTGGTTCCTCTGCGCCCTATTGCAGATGCACTGGGTCTGAGCGTTGTATGGAATGCTGAAGCGCAGCAAGCTGGCTTCAGCGATGGTAAAACAACCGTTGTATTTGAACTGAATTCCAAAGAATATGTAGTATTCTATGACGAAGATCTGAATGAAGCCGATGTGGTAAAAATGGATATATCCGCCATCAGCGTAAATGGTCGTACTTATGCTCCTGCAAAATATCTGGCACAGGCTTTCGGCTATAACGTAGGCTGGAACGGCAACACAAGCACCGTTACCATTTCCAAAGGCAAGGTGGAAACAGTGATCCCCGAAAAGAAACCTGCAGCTCCCGCAGGCCCTGTGGTAACAGATGCATTCCCCCCTGCAGATGTTACAAAACAGCCTAACTGGTATGGCTCCTGTAAACCTGTCCAAACACTGACAAATGCAGGTCTGGTGGCAGCATATAATAATATTCAAAGCTATTTTGCACAACACGACAGAACAGAACCTACACTAATCCGTTCCTATGAAATTGAGGATGAATTGAGTGCTCGTGTCAGCGCATTGAACGACTATGCTGATTATGTAGATTCCTATGGCGAAAACAGCCCCCATACACAGCGCATAGCGAATAGTAAGGGATACAAAAATGCAATGGCATCTGATCTTGCACCTCTGAT
This sequence comes from Anaerotignum sp., assembly GCA_017442465.1. Lineage (GTDB taxonomy): Bacteria > Bacillota > Clostridia > Lachnospirales > Anaerotignaceae > Anaerotignum_A. Next base: position 1,684 of record JAFRZQ010000089.1, read on the forward strand.
GACGATCACACGCTTCTATGTCGTTGAACCACTGGCGAAGGATTATTTTGGATATTAATTATTATAATCCATGAAATCCATAGATTGCTCTAAAGCATCACTTTTCACATCATAAAAATATTCCTGAATAACAAAAACAGGCATGTCCGGAAATCTTTTTTAAGAATTCCGACATGCCTGTTTTCATTGCATATCAAACCTTTTCCATACTCTGTATTGTATGATTTCTTTTAATATGTAGTTGCCAGATAGGTGCGCATGGACAATATCGGTTTACTTTTCGGCAGGAAATGCTCCACGATATGTTCGCTTTCTTCCACCAGGCAAGTAAACTGCAGCATCGTTTCCGCAGGATAGGATGTATTGCACTGCTGAACAGCAGTTGCAAGCAGTTCCATCAGTGCTTTCGGATTATGGGCCTGCGCATCCAGCCACATCCAGAGGATATCTACCTTTCCATCTTTCAGAGGACTAAGGAAAATCGCAGCTGTGATCTCCTCTGTCTTTCTCCAGACAAAGCTGTGGGCAGGATCACATTCCTGCAGGATGGAAAAATCTATCTGCATTTTTTCCTGCATGGCATAATACAAATGATGCAAGTCCAGATCAGAGATCTCTGCCACAGAAAGCACATGATCCGATACACACGCTGCAGAAAGCAGCGGAGATTCCATCAGCTCAGACAGAGGTGCAAGGTATACAGGATCTTCATCGACCATCGCAAAGCCGATGGTTTTCATCAGCCCATCCATTACTTCCCATTTTTCCTCCGTAAAAACATAGGTCATCCAAAGGGTATCTATGCGCGCATAATTCAGCGCTTTGACGGCTCTATCCAGCAGCGTGGCAGCAACTCCCTGACGGGTATACGCAGGAGAAACTGCGATGGAACGCAGTTCTGCGCCTGTTTTAATTGGATCGATCACCGCCGCGCCAATCAGAGCACCTTCGTCCATAGCTGCAAAATACCAGAAATGCTCCCTTTCTTCTGCTTCCCATACCTCCGGCAGAATAAAGGGCTGCAACGGCATGGCCTGTGCCGCAGGCACAATATGTATCGTAATATTCATTTCGATTCCTCCTCATTCCGGTTTCTTCGACTGAAAATCATGTAGTTCCTACGGACAGAAATACTCTTGTTTTTTCCTTGCCGTTAGCTTCGTATTTTTCTTCTTTTACAATATAATACTTTGTATCACGAGGCAGAATGATGCCGTCCTTTTCACCCTGTGCTGCCCCGGAAACGCGCATTGCCGTAGCACTTTGATCTACCGCAATCACCAGCTGGATCTCATTCGTATCCTCCTCGCCCAGAGAAGCTTTGCAGAAGCCTTTATCCGTGAAATACTTATATTTTGCACCCTTTGTTATATCTGTTTCCTTCAGTTTCTCTCCCTGCATTTCCGCCCATTCCTGTTGGCTGAGAGATTTATGTACGACCATCTGCTTGCCGATGGCATTTTTAGTCAGGTTTACTGCAGTCACGTTTGCAGCGACAGAAAGTGCTGGACTCAGTTTTTCTCCAGTTTCCTCGCCAACCCGCAGATAATGATTGATTTTATCCAGATTTCCCAGAAAGTCATCTGCATGAGGCATTTTCTTCTTCGGCACAGGGAAGCCCTGTTTCTCCTTCAGTTTCTGCAGTTCTTCCTGCAGCAGGAAATACTGTCGATTGAATGTCTCCAGTTGTTTCATATCTTTTTTGTTCTGTTCATACAATCGATTCATATCCCTGCAGTATATTTCCGATTCTCCGCTGATCAGCGTTCTATTAACTTCAGGCGCAAATTCTTCTGCAGGTACAAATTCCCGTCCTAATTCCCTTTGGAAAGGCGCCTCCAATGGGTGTTTCGAAAAATCCAGTTTTTTATACAATACATCTGCTTCTTCCTTCAATCGGAACATAGCTTCTGCCACTGCACGCTGCTGCTGCACATTCTTTTCCCATAATTCTTTTTTCTTGTCATATTCATTTCTCTTTGTTTTGGAAAAAGCATTCCTTTGCTCTTCAGTAAGAATCTGAAAGTCCGCGGTTGTTTCTAATACTGACCGATCTACGAAAGACTGTTTCCTTCGTTCCGCCTGCCTTTCAGCCTTCAGCTGACGCTGTCTTTCCTGTTCAGCCTCCTGCTGACGTTGTAATTGACGCAGTCTTTCCTGTTCAGTCTCCTGCTGACGCTGTTGCTGATGCCGTCTTTCCTGTTCCATCCGTCTTTCCTGTTCCATCCGACGGTAGTTTTCCTCAAAATTCTGTGCCTGCTCAATCTGATCGAGCTGATACATCCGATGAAAATCAGCATCTTCATATCTATCCAAGACAGGAATAGGCGCTCTATTCGCGGCAGACTGAAACAGCGATGCAGGCATCATCACAGGGAGCAGCGGAAGATCTTCGATCTTTGTTTCTTCCTCCTGCTCTCCATGCATGGCTTCCAGTTCTTCAAAAAATGATCGGTAGTGTCGTTCCTGTTGATTCATTTTATCATATGTAGGCATCGCATACGCCTCCTATTAAATCATCATTTTTCAGCCCATTGTCGCATAATTTGTCACATCTACACCATAGATATCGCATACAGTGAAGAATACAAATTCATCCACACCATATCTGTAATACTGTTCACACTGATGATCCAGTACATCTACCATTTCGTCATAATCCTCTACGATGATGTTTTCATAATCTTCCCACCATCTGCCGACCATCATAACATAATCATCTTTTTCTGCAGGAGTCATTGCCAACCAGTCATAAGTCATCTGATCCAGTACATAAACCTGTTCTTCAAAAGTCAGAGGCACTGCAGCACCAATGCCATCGTCCCATATACCACTGGGTCTGTCTTCACCGATACCATCATCCCATACACCACTGGGTCTGTCTTCACCGATGCCGTCATCCCATATACCGCTGGGTCTGTCTTCGCCTTTGCCTTCACCCACATGGCTTGCCTGATATTCAGGGGAGAACAGATAAACATCCGCTGTATCCACATTATAATCCACCGTGTAGCCTACTGCTTCAGAAATAAAACGCAGAGGTACGTAGGTTCTGTCATTGATCAACGTTGCAGGAGAATCCAGTGTTTTCTGCACTCTTGCACCATATTCATTGACATAGTATGCTCTTGTGCTGTTGATATTCATGGTGATCACAACCACACCTGTATAAGGGTCGCACACTTCCACCTGTTTCAGGCTTTCGATCCAGTTCACTTTATAACCAAGCATTTCTGTGATCGCACGAACAGGTACCATTGTTCTGTCATTGACGATCTGGGGGGATGCGCCTTTCGCTTCCACCAGATCCACATAAATATTGCCCTTTGCAAAGGCTGTTGTACCCATAGATAAAATCATCGCACCTGTCAGTAAACCAGCTATCAGTTTTTTCATTGTGCTCATCCTTTCTGTATATCGCATCTTTTGTATTTCAGCAGATTTTTAATAATCTTCATAGACCGTTGTGTAAATCTCGCCATCGATACAGTCAAATGTTACCGCATCTGAGTACGCGTAGTTGCCCATAGCATCCCACATTTCGAATACCATGGAATAATTGCCGTCAGGCAATTCAATTTCACCGAAAGAAGTATCTTCAGAAACAACCAGATCTTCTACTGTATACATTTCGAAATCATCATCGCCGCTGTAAGACGCCAGCTGCCAGATCGTAGTGATCACATCTCCTTCTTCCAGAAGACGCATTTCCTTCCCTGCCATACCGTTGTCATCCAGCCCTTTTGTCGCACCAAGGATCTTCCATTCCTCTGTATTGAAATCATATACTACCTGCAGGTTATATTCTTCCCCATTCAGAAGGATCGGCACCGCATACTGGTTATAATCCTCCCCTTCCAGAGAGAGTTCCATATAGACCAGACAGCCGTCGATGGCACCCCAGACACCGCGGAAATTATCATAAAAAATACCGTTTTCCCAATCGGCGTCGATGTCATTATCTGTCCCCAGAAGCAGCATCATATCACTTTCTTCATCCACATAGAACAGAGAGAACCCGACACTGGTCAGAATATCATAGGCAGCAGGTCCCAGATCCAGGATCGCCGCACCATCCTCCGTAACACCAAGAGGCATACTGATCCAATCCACGTCATTCAATGTCATAAATTCAGGCACATCCTCCGCTCCCAGAGATTCCAGAAAAGCTTTGCCGTCGTCAGCCAGATCACCTGTCAGTTCCAGTTTATACAGGTGCTTGAAGGCTTCGCCTGCCCCCATATCGATATAACCATTGAAATCGTCAATATCGCCATTATAAGAATAATAGCAGCTCAGCCCCGTTGCCTCAGGACGATATGCCCCGCTCACCTGATACAGCACGCATTCTTCAAGAGCGTCAGAAACAGCCTGAGCAGAAGGCAGCATCCATGCAGTCTGACGGGCAAAATGCCCCAGATCCACCATATTTGCATAGCCCTGTTCACGGGTATTGCCGCCATAATTTTCACTGGTTGTGGCTACGCGCCCCAATTCTGCAAAGAAAGAGGGTTCTTCCACCGCTGTCAGGAAAGCTTCTTCCCCAAAGGCTTCATATGCCTCCAGTAAAGATCCCAGTTTCGTCAGATCCGTCAGGGACAATGTAACCTGATCCTCTGTACCATACATTTCACAGCCTTCATAATAGGAATCACAGATGGCAACACCCAGTTCTTCACCATTCATCCATGGTGCATCCGCCAGGGCTCCCAGCCAGCCGGAATAATTCCAGCCATTACCGGGCTCCCATTCTTCCGAAGCCACCATATACTTGGCAAAATTCTGGAATACCGCTGCTGTATCGATGGTTGCCATCAGGCAGGTATCGAACCCGATCAGCTCCAGAGCAGGATTTTCTGCGTCAGCAGGCCATACCGCATCAAAGGCTTCATACAATTCCATCAGGCTAAGAGAATCGTAGCCATAGTTTTCATCAAAGGAAACACCGCTGACAGAACCGCCGCCGTGATTCCAGAAAATCACTGCCACATTGTCTGCAGGATAATTGGTATTGGCATAATCCAGTAAATCATACAACGTTTCGGCATCGCCCATATTGGCGTTATCCAGTTCTTCCATCAGATACAGATCTTCGCTGTTATATAACCAGCGCTGGATCTTCGATGCATCCATGGCATCATTCTGCCAAACATCAGCACCACCAGTCTGGATGACCACATTTACATTTTCCGGCAGATCCACTTCCAGCATTTCCATCAGGTCAGCCGTAGCACTGCCGTAATTGGTTTCCAGATCACTGCCGCAGAGATACCAGTATACAGACCAGCTTTCCGCGCCCATGGATTTGTTTGGTGTTTCCTCGCCGCCGCAGGAAGCCAACCCAAGCATCATTGCCAAAGAAAGCAGCGCCGCTAACCATTTCTTTCTTTTTTTCATAAATCCCCCGCCTTTCCAGCAAGTTCAGTTATGTATATCAACCGACTGTAATACTGTCAACTACTTCATCCAAAGATGCTTCCAGAGCAGTACCTTCTCCAGCCTGATATGTGAAACAAATATCCTGTTCATACAGTACATCGTCCAGCATATAGAACACCAGGATATATGTCACTGTAAGTTCCATACCATTGTCTGCATTTGTGCCTTCGAATGTCGCATAAACTGCATCTGTGCCATCAATATTTACGGGGTTTTCAAATTCTACAATCGTTGCATCGGGATAAGCGTCACCGGCCATCATCAGAATAATATCTTCTGTAATGTCAGAAACTTCTGCATCCGCAGCTGCAGGATCAGAAATAATAATGCTGGCGCCGGGACCACCTGCACCAACCATGCCTTCCAGATCCTGAACATCGGAGTAATCCTCAGGAATCATCATGGAAATATATTCATTGTTGAGTTCGATCATGGAAACTTCAGGTTCTTCCACAGGTGCTTCTTCGCCACCGCCGCATGCAGCAACGCCAAATGCCATCATCATTGCCATCATCATTGCTAAAAATTTCTTCATAATATATTCTCCTTTCAAAAAAAAGAGCGGATACGGATCACTCCGCATCCGCTTTGGATTCAGATCATTTCGCTAAAACCATACAGAAATCACTGTTTGAAGTAAACACCATTTAGACCTGTTGCATCAGGCATAACGATCATATAAACTTCACCGTCAGATTCTGTGAATTTGCATGCAAAATTTTCACCATCTTCGAAGAACAGGTCATACACACCAAAGCCTGCATGTTCATATGTGCCATACAGGAACTGAACACCGCCCTCACTCATTTCTACTACACTGTCGTTCACAAAAGTAATGCTCAGGTAGCCGCCAAAGGACATCAAATGTTCCTGGTATTCTTCGTCTGTCAGTTCTACGCCGTCAACAAAACCACCGGCAAAATACCACATTGTACCTTCCAGATCCTCCTCATCCACTACAACATGAGTCAGATCATACAGATTATCTCCACTTGCTTCAGGTTCTGTAGCTACATCACCAGATGTGATCTTCACTGTCTGTGTTGCCTGATCCCAGCCTACAGTATAACCGAAAGCCTGTGCCAGATATTTTGCAGGTGCATATGTACGGCCATTTTCGCTGATCGCCGCTGTATCCATCTTCACTACTTTGGATTCTGCCAGCTTTGCGCCATACACAACATATTCTTTAGAATTCAGTTCGAATGCAACTGTTGTTTCACCATCACTGAAGGAAGCCTTCTGTGTATCTCCATTCCAGAAAACTGCCAGACCCAGTGCATTTGCAATGGGGCGCAGAGGCACCAGTGTACGGCCATCTTTAATAAAAGGTTTTGCATCTGTCCATGTAACAGCCTGACCGTCTACAGTTACATTGATATCAGCCGCCAGTGCTGTTGTACCCATACCGATACACATTACTGCAGCCAGAACCAGAGAAATCAGTTTTTTCATAATCATTTCCTCCTTTGGAAAAATACCTTTATGAAATCAGAAATCAGGGCATGAAGTACAGACCGAATTCACCGCTGTTATCGGGCAGAGCAACCATTGTCAGGCCATCCAGATCGATGAAGATCAGGGAGTAACGCAGTGCTTCGCCATTGTTATCAAATTCCACGCCAACGCCGCCTTCAATGTATTCGAAGTAACCATTCAGAGAGCCGCCGCCCTGAACCATTTCAGCTGTACCATCTTCATTGAATACAAACTGCAGTTTACCGCCATACATTTCGATTGTTGCGTCATAGTCTTCCTGTGTCATTTCTGTATCATCCATATAGCCACCGCAGAAATCCCAGTCTGTACCTTCCAGTACAGGTGTTTCTACTGTTGCCACGTCCCACAGTGTGAAACCGTCAGCGCCGCCGTCAGCTGTATCTTCTACCACTTCTTCAACCACTTCATCCGCAGGTTCATCTACGGGTTCTTCAGAGCCGCCGCAAGCTGCTACGCCAAACGCCATCATCATTGCCATCATCATTGCTAAAAATTTTTTCATAAATAAAATCCCCTTTCAATTTCTCTATTTTTTGCGGTTTTCAACCGCTGTAAAACAATGTATACTGCATCATCCATCGCCCAATAAAACTCTCTGAGAATTATAAGCGAAGCCCTTTCCTTTCTCTCCTTCCCTTTTATAATCACTTCACTGCAGTGTACTAACCTAAGAATATCAAGAATGAAACTGTTTTCGACAAAAACAACTCGAACGGTAGCTCTTTATAACACGAATGGTTAACAGTTCAAAGCCAGCCATTTATTCTTTTTTATGAAAATATCTTCCCCGCTCTTTTCCAAAAATCATTCTTTCAGAGAACCGCCACAGTATTCACAGCAGCCATTCGCACTAGGCATTGTGGTTGCACCGCACCAAGGGCATGTTACTGCCTGTTTGGGTGCTGCAGCTGCTGCAGCCGCTGTTCTTGCTGCCTGGCGCGCTTCTGTCAGTACACGTTTGATTTCATAACCCATTTCCTGATACTCACGAACTTCAGGATGATCGGAAGGGCCGCCGCCAAAAAGACCTCTTCTGCCGCTTTCTTTCACAGTAACAGAGTATTTATTCAGCTGGAAACGCATTTCCTCAAAATAGGGATGTTTTACACGAATAATAATGTTGAAATTATAGCGATATGTATAACGAGGAGGATTGTAGCTTACCCATTCCCCTTCCGCATTCTGTCTCTTTTCTTCCGAATGGCTTTCATCTGTATCCACTTCAACGCCGATCACCTGCGCGAAATCGATCACATCAGGGTTTTCTTCTCTGAAGTCTTTTTTCGCTGTTACAACAAACTGATATTTGTCTTCATCCAGATAGATTTTCTTATCTTCACCCAGAACACGAGTTACATTGAAGTCTTTCAGTTTTTCCTTGTTTGCTTCATGGTAATCCAACTGTTCCAGAATTTCTTCCAGTGTGCTGCTGGCTCTGTCCTTGAACCAGGGAGAGAGCTTGTTCGCGCAGCCATTGCACATATTGGCATCTTTCAATTTGTTATTGCCCAGCAGGCCGATTTCAGCACCACAGATCGCACATTCTTTCTTTTCAAACAGTTTACCGAATAATCCCATAATGGAACCTCCTTTTATTTCTCTTCATTTTAATTCTGCAGATTTTTATCAGCTTATAATATCACCATCATCAAAAGGATCACCGCATTCAGGACAGAATTTCGGTGCTTTCGTAGGGTCTGCAGGTTCCCAGCCGCATTTGTCACATTTATACTGAGGAACGCCTGCAGGCTTCTTGCTGCCGCATTCAGGACAGAATTTCCCTTTATTCACTGCGCCGCAGCTGCATTCCCAGCCGTCTTTCTGTACAGGCTTAGGAGAACCGCATTCGGCACAGAATTTACCTGTTACTGTCGCACCACAGCTGCATGTCCAGCTTTCTGCAGGTGCAGGCTGAGGTTTACCGCAGCCCATGCAGAACTTACCTGCATTACCAGCCTGACCGCATGCACATGTCCAGCCTGCAGGAGCCTGAGGCGCTGCCTGCGCCGCCTGCTGCTGTCCCATCTGGAACAGATTCTGGGCATTCATACCGCCCATCTGACCCATCATGCCAACACCCATCAGACCTGCCATTGCACCATTGGGGTTATTTGCCGCATCCTGCATTGCAGCAGCCTGTGCGCCAACCAGACGACCAGCCGCACGGGAAGGGTCCATATATGCAACGTCACGCTGCATTTCCTTGATCATC
>JAFRZQ010000090.1 GCA_017442465.1 Anaerotignum sp.
AGAAGGCGCCGCTCCCCTTTTCAGGAACATTTGCCTTTTACAGACAAATGTAGTATCATAAATCTGGAAAAATATTATGAAAGCAGAAAGAAGGTTTTCTTATGTATAGAACGTTATCCTCCCCTCAGGGCGGCAGAATCATTCTGGACGGCAGCGAAGTCATCAATATGGCCTCCAACAACTATCTGGGCCTGGCAAACCACCCCGATGTAGTAGCAGCCGCAAAAGATGCCATCGATAAATATGGCGTAGCCACAACAGCCAGCAGAAATATCTGCGGCAACTATCCCGTGCATGATGAACTGGAAGAAAAACTGGCAAAATTCAAAAATGTAGAAGCTGTGCTGGTATTCAACTGCGGCGTTTCCGCCAACTCCGGTCTGATCCCTCAGCTGGTTGGCAAAGGTGACTTCATCTACAGCGACGAACTGAACCACGGCTCCATCATCGACGGCTGCCGTCTTTCCGGTGCGAAAATCAAAGTCTTCCGCCACATGGATATGGCTCATCTGGAAGAACTGCTGCAGGAACCTGTAGAAGGCAAGAAACTCATCATCACTGACGGTGTATTCAGCATGGACGGCGACCTGGCACCCCTGCCCGAAATGGCCGATCTGGCAGATAAATACGGTGCAGAACTGGTGGTAGACGATGCCCACGGCGACGGCGTAATGGGCCCCGGCGGCAGAGGTACCGTTGACCACTTCGGTCTGAGAGACCGCATCAAGATCGAAACAGGCTCCCTGTCCAAAGCCTTTGGCTCCGCAGGCGGTTTCGTTGCCGGCCCCAAGGATTTCATTGAAGCACTGAGACCCAAGGCAAGAAGCTTTATCTTCACTGCATCCCCCATGGCACCCTGCCTGACAGCAGCAGCAGCCAAAGCAGTGGATATGGTTCTGGAAAACACAGAACTGGTAGATAAACTGTGGGATAACCGCAATTACTTTGCTGAACGACTGGAAAAACTGGGCCTGAATATCGGCACATCCGTAACACCCGTCATCCCCATCATCGTTGGTGATGCGGAAAAAGCCCAGGAACTGAGCAGAATGATGTATGAAAGAGGCGTATACGCCCAGGCACTGCAGTTCCCTATGGTACCCAGAGATACTGCAAGACTGCGCACCATCATTTCCGCAGACCACACAAAAGAAGATCTGGACAAAGTTCTGGCCGCCGTTGAAGAATGTGCAAAAGAACTGGGTCTGATCTGATACAGACAACAAACCTGACCTTTATCGGTCAGGTTATTTTTTTTGGGGAACTTTCCCGGTTATCTTTCGTCTGAATAAAAGATTGAAATGATTTCCAAGGAGGCTCATACATGAAAAAAAGAATCCTGTTTTCCCTGTTTTTTGCGCTGCTTTTGTCCGCCTGCACACCAAAAACAAACGAAAGACCCGAAGAAAAAATCACTGCATTGCCCGAAGGCATCACCATGACCGTGGATAAAGAAACCATCACTCCAGAAAGGGCCTCCTTCCTGCTCCTGCAGACCACCGAACTGGATATCCAGTACGGCGATGATTATAAACTGCAAAAACTGGAAGGCAGCCAATGGGTTGATGTTCCAATTATCATCGATGCCTACGCCTTCCATGCGATTGCCTATGAACTGCCCAAAGACAAACCACAGACACTGGAAATAGGCTGGGCATGGCTTTACGGCAGTCTGCCTGCAGGTGAATACCGTCTGGTAAAGGAATTCATGGATTTCCGCGGCACAGGCGATTATGACATCTATACCATCACAGCAGCCTTTACCATCGAATGATCAGAACAGCCCCAACGAGGGCTGTTTTTTATTTTTCCAATATATCAAATCGCGTACCATTGAATTTTCCGGTATCTTCTGCTATGGTATAAACAGAAATCAATAATAAGGAGTGATTGCACATGTCTAGTATCACAACACCATTCTTTTTTGAACTTCCCACAAAAATCGAATACGGCCCCGGCTGTCTGAAAACACTGCCTGCTCATCTGGCAAAACTGGGCGGCAAAAAACCCATCATCATTACAGATAAAGGCATCGTCGGTGCGGGTCTGCTGACAAAAGTAACTGATTTACTGGATGCTGCAGGCGTCCCTTATATCGTATATGACGGCACAGAACCCAATCCCAAGGATACCAATGTGCGTGATGGTGCAGCCATGGCTCGTGAATTTGGTGCAGACTGCCTGATCGCTCTGGGCGGTGGCAGTTCCATCGACTGTGCAAAATCCGTTGGTGTACTGATGGCCCACAATGCCGATGACATCAAAAAATACGAAGGCAAAACAGCGGCAACCGAACCCCTGCCCCTGTTCATCACGATCCCTACTACATCCGGTACAGGCAGTGAACTGACTTTCTCCTCTGTTATTACAGATACAAAGAGCAAATATAAAATGACTGTAAAAAGCCCTTATACTGCAGCGGCCATTGCCATCTGCGACCCTGAACTGACCCTGTCCGTTCCCGCTTCCGTGACTGCGTCCACCGGCGTTGATGCCCTGACCCATGCCATCGAAGCATACACAGCAACCTGCAGCGAACCCATCAGTGACGCCGTTGCTCTGCATGCGGTAAGACTGATCTCCTCCAGCCTCAGAGATGCTTTCAATAACGGCAGCGATCTGGAAGCCCGCAGCAAAATGCTTATGGGCAGCATGCTGGCAGGTATCGCTTTCAGCCATTCCGACGTGGCATCCGTGCATTGTGTAGCCGAATCTCTGGGTGGCCTGTATGACCTGCCCCACGGCACCTGCAACGCCATCTTCCTGCCTTATGTGATGGAATATTCCTCCGCGTACTGCCTGGAAAGATATGCGGATATCGCCAAAGCAATGGGGCTCAAGTTTGAAACCGTACAGGAAGGTGCCCGTGCCGCTGTGGAAGAAGTAAAACGGCTGTGCAAGGACGTGAAACTACCTGCCTTCAAGGAACTGGGCGTGGATAAGGCTGATTTCGAAAAAATCGCTGAAATGTCCGCCGTTAATATTTCCACAGAATCCAACCCCCGTCCCATGAGCAAAGAAGACTATATGAATGTCCTTAATGCGGCATATGATGAAGTATTCCGTCAGTAAAAAAAATTGATTCCATTAAAAAAATCCTCCTTCTGGAGGATTTTTTTTGCTTATTTTTCCACGGTTTTTCCGCTATCGTAATTGATCTTATATCTTTTGATCTGACCCCAGTTGGTCTTATTCCCGCGGTAGAACAGGATCGCAAGGATTCTTGTCCACGCCATAACAAAACGAATGATGATATTTTCAGGGATACAGAGCAGGAATGCTTTGATCACATCCCCAAAGCTGATCCTTGTATCACTGAGGAAGTTTCTGGTTAGGAAGGCGATGACCGTCAGCATGGCGCCAAAGAAGCCGTAGGCCAGAAACAGAATGATCATATACTTCAGGTTCAGCAAACCAAAAAGATAAGACAATATCGTCACTCCGATACCGAACAGTTCGATAAAGGGCGACAGCAATTCATATAAGAGATAATATATGTAGCTGGGCTTTGTGATCATATTTTTATGGCTCATCATACTCTGCAGAAGCCCGATATGCCATCTTTTTCTCTGTTTCAACAGGTCACGGAAACGTTCCGGTGCCTGTGTCCAGCAGATAGCTTCATAAGCATATTTGATCAGATAAGGCAGCCCATTGGAGCGATAATAGGAATGGAGTTTTACGATCAGTTCCATATCTTCCCCCATGGAGCCCACCTGATAGCCGCCCACATTGATGACCGCATCCTTTTTGAACAAACCAAAGGCACCGGAAATGATCAGGTTGCCGTTGAACTTGTCCATAAAAATACGGGACGCCAGAAAAGATCTTTCATATTCCAGCACCTGAAAGGCTGGCGTCAGTTTCTTCGGCAGACGCATTTCCACCAGTTCCCCATTTTCAAAGATACTGTCATTAGATATACGGATCATGCTGCCTACTGCCACAACATCCTGATTTTCCAGCACCGGCACAGCAATTTTCTGCAAAGAGTCCCTCTGCAGGATGGAATCCGCATCCATGCAGACAAAGTAAGGATAGCGGGAGGCATTGATCCCCATATTGATGCTGTCCGCCTTTCCGCCGTTGTTTTTATTGATGAGGGTAATGGGCACGCCATTGCCGCCCTTGCCTTCAAAAATCGTGATCTGATCCTTGCATTTCACCTGTTTGCGGATGGGGCGGTACACCTGCTTCAGATCAAAAGTCGCCGCCACCAGCGGCCCTGTTTCATCCTTGGAGCCATCATTGACCACGATGATCTCATAGATTTTATAATCCAGACTGAGAAGAGATCGTATCGTATCTGTTATTGTCACTTCTTCATTATAGGCAGGAACGATGATACTGATAGGCACATAATATTCATGGCTGATCTCATTTCGGAGCCGTTTCTTTTTGATATCCTCAAACAGCTGGTTCCCCCCAACCAGAACAGAAACAAACAAAAAAGTGGAATATCCCAGCAGATAAATTACAAAAAAGATTTCCGTATAATATAATACTGTTTTTACCATATCTACAGTAAAAACATCAT
>JAFRZQ010000091.1 GCA_017442465.1 Anaerotignum sp.
ACCCTGTTTTTGCGGATCATCATTTACCAAATATCAAACTATCAGATAATAAACTTTTCTTCCAGTTTTGCAACGATCGCTTCAACAGCCTGTTCAGGTGTCAGATCGTTCAGGATCGTACCGGCACCTTTCACTTCTTTTGTGAAGGATTTGTATACGTTTGTGGGGGAACCTTTCAGACCGATCATATCCAGTTCCAGATCATCTTTCAGATCTTCGAAGCCCAGCACTTTGATTTCTTTCTTGTAAGCATCGAATACACCGGCGATGGACATATATCTGGGTTCTGCCAGTTCAGCGATTGCTGTCAGCAGGCAGGGTGTTTTTACTTTGATGATGTGGTAACCATCTTCATACTGTCTTTTTACCACTACATGATCTTCTGCAGCTTCGATCACTTCTTCCACATAGGAAACCTGAGGCAGAGACAGTTTTTCAGCAATCTGAGGACCAACCTGCGCTGTGTCACCGTCAATCGCCTGACGGCCTGTAATGATCATGTCATAGCCGATTTTTTTCAGAGCTGCAGCAATGATGCCGGATGTAGCATATGTATCGGAACCACCAAATTCTCTGGCGGATACCAGGTATGCATCATCACAACCCATAGCCAGAGCTTCTCTCAGAGCAACGTCAGCCTGAGGGGGACCCATGGAAACGACTGTTACTGTGCCGCCCAGCTGTTCTTTGATCTGCAGAGCTGCTTCGATACCTGTTTTGTCATCGTGGTTGATGATGGAAGGTACGCCGTCACGGATCAGTGTGCCTGTTTTAGGATCGATTTTAACTTCTACTGTATCGGGAACCTGTTTGATACAAACTAAGATTTTCATAGAAATTTTTCTCCTTTCAAACTATTCGGTAATTATTTCAGTTTCATCCAGCTGGAGATAACCATTTTCTGAACTTCGGATGTACCTTCGTAGATTTCTGTGATCTTCGCGTCACGCATCATTCTTTCTACGGGGTAGTCTCTTGTGTAACCATAACCACCGAACAGCTGTACACATCTTCTTGTGATGTCAGAAGCCATGGAACCAGCAAAGTATTTGCACATTGCGGACAGGTGGCTGTAAGGTCTGCCAGCGTCTTTTTCACATGCTGCTTTGTAAACCAGCAGTTTTGCTGCTTCTGCTTTTGTTGCCATATCAGCCAGTTCGAACTGTGTATTCTGGAACTGACCGATCTTTTTGCCGAACTGTTTTCTTTCCATTACATATTTCACACATTCGTCGATGGCACCCTGCATGATACCCAGAGCCTGAGAAGCGATACCGATACGGCCGCCGTCCAGTGTCTGCATAGCGATCTTGAAGCCCTGGCCTTCTTTGCCCAGCAGGTTTTCTTTGGGGATTCTGCAGTTTTCAAAGATCAGGTCGCAAGTAGCGGAACCACGGATACCCATTTTTCTTTCTTTTTTACCGATGGAGAAACCGGGTGTACCTTTTTCTACGATGAAAGCGGAGATGCCTCTGTTGCCTTTGGATTTATCTGTCATAGCGATAACTACATAGATATCAGCATAACCAGCATTTGTGATGAATACTTTTGTACCGTTCAGAACATATTCATCGCCATCCAGTTTTGCAGTTGTCTGCTGCATGGAGGAGTCTGTACCTGCGGAGGGTTCTGTCAGACCGAAAGCACCAACTTTTTCACCCTTTGCCAGAGGTACCAGATATTTCTGTTTCTGTTCTTCTGTACCGAAGTAGTAGATAGGGCCAGCACACAGGGATGTGTGAGCAGATACGATAACTGCTGTAGTTGCACAAACTTTACCCAGTTCTTCGATCGCCATAGCATATGTCAGGTAGTCGCCGCCTGCACCGCCGTATTCTTTAGGGAAAGGAATACCCATAAAGCCGTATCTAGCCAGCTTGGGAATGCTTTCCACAGGGAATCTTTCTTCTTCATCCAGTTCTTCAGCCAGAGGTTTGATTTCTGTTTCTGCGAATTTTTTATACATTTCTCTCAGCAGATCCAGTTCTTTAGAAAATCCAAATTCCATAACTTTGTTTCCTCCTTAAAAACGTTTGCTTCTTGTAAATAGCATTTTCTGTTTCTATCAGAAACGACAGATGCCGTTCCAGTTTACGATTTACCCAGGAAAACCGCAGTTTCCCATACTATTTCAGTATAAAACACTTTACCGCCTTTTTCCAGTGTGTTTTACGAAAAAAACAGTAGAATTTATATCAAAAACTTCTTCCATCAATTTGACAGAAAAACCGCCGGAAAAGCCTGTTTTCCGCCATTCTTTTTGTTGCATTTTCCCATAAAAAAAGAAGATAAACCCAATTTCAGATTTATCTTCCCATCTTTTTTCATTTCCCCTTCAGATCCATACGGAACAAAGGTACATATACCAGTTTGGGTCCTTTTCTGACACTTTCCATCAGAGAGATACTTCTGACGGAAATTTTCATAGGCTCGACCTTCACGTTTTTCTGCACATCGATGAAGCTGCGGTGGGGTTCCACCTCTCTGCCCAATGTGATATGGGGGCTCAGGCCCTTTCTTTCACGGGCAAATCCCTGCTGCTCCAGAGACTTTTCCAATGTACTGAACAATCTCTGCAGATGGGTACTTTTTTCCAGACCCGCCCACATGATACCTTTGTTCCCTCTGGGGAAGAAACCGATCTTATCCAGCGTCAGGGTAAACGGTCTGTTGCGGCGTGCGGTTTCATACATGGCATCCTGCAGATATTCCATGTCATCTTCTTCGATCTCTCCTAAAAAATGCAGTGTGATATGAAAATTATCCTTAGGCACATAGTTTCCCTTGCGGCAAAGTTTCTGGGTTTCTGCCTGGGCATCCGCCAAATGGTCTTTGATTTCTTCTTCTAATTCAATAGCGATGAATGTTCTCATATTTTCACCTCTTTTCTTAATTAAAAAACGAAACCGCGCAAGTGCGCGGTTTCAGTATAAAGTTCTTTGTGTCACTTTCTTTCAAGAAAGTGGCTGGGGTGCAGGGGTGAAACCCCGCTTATTTTACCAGATCCAGTGCTTTTTCAACTACGTTTTCCACTGTGAAACCGAAGTCTTTGAACAGCAGGCCTGCAGGTGCAGATGCACCGAAACCATCCATGCAGATGATGTCGCCGTCCATACCTACGTATTTATGCCAGCCGAAATCAGCAGCCGCTTCCACAGCCAGTCTTGCACGAACCGCTTTGGGCATTACGCTTTCTTTGTAT
>JAFRZQ010000092.1 GCA_017442465.1 Anaerotignum sp.
AAGTTATGATGCCTCTGTTCTTCGTTTTGTTTGTTGGTTTAGCGGTATATATCTTCATGCAGCCCGGTTCCACAGAAGGCTACAAATATATCTTCCGCGTTGATCCCGTTGCTCTGAAAGACCCTATGACCTGGGTATATGCACTGGGCCAGGCATTCTTCTCCCTGTCCATTGCAGGCAACGGCACTGTAATTTACGGTTCTTATCTGTCTGATGACGAAAACATTCCTGCTTCCGCAGCCCGTGTAGCATTTTTCGATACACTGGCAGCATGTCTGGCAGCGCTGGTGATCATCCCCGCTATGGCAACGGCTGGTTCTCAGCTGGATCAGGGCGGCCCCGGCCTGATGTTTATCTTCCTGCCTCATCTGTTCCATGGTATGCCTGGCGGTTCCATCTTCGCTATCATCTTCTTTGTGGCTGTTCTGTTCGCAGGTATGACGTCCCTGCTGAATCTGTATGAAACACCCATCGCTACACTGCAGGAAAAATTCGGTTTCCGCCGTATTCCTGCCTGCCTGACCATCGGCGTGATCGGTGCAGTGGTTTCCATCCTGATCCAGGGCATCGTTTCCGGCTGGATGGATGTTCTGTCTATCTACATCTGCCCTCTGGGTGCTGGTCTGGCCGCTGTGATGTTCTTCTGGTTCTGCAAGAAAGAATTTGTAGAATCTGAAGTAAACAAAGGCCGCAATAAACCTGTGTTCACATGGTTCTATCCTCTGTGCAAATATGTACTCTGCCCCATCTGCTTCATCGTACTGGTTCTGGGTGCAATGAACGGCGGCATCGGTTAAGGCGACTAAGTCGCCTTCGTTGAAATCAGGATTTCAACGAGTGAAAACAGATGAATAAACAGATAAGTTCCAGCGGTGTCAAACACCTTGAAACTTCCTGTTTTCCTCGACAGAAGTAAATTCTGTCTGCGGATTTCATTCAGAAAACGCTTCGTTTTCCGAACCTTTCCGCTTCCAAAGGTTCAATCAAAAAAATCCTTACTGCAAACGCAGTAAGGATTTTTTATTGCTTATTTTTTTGCTAAGAACAAACAGGCGTCTCCAAAGGAGAAGAAACGGTATCTCTCTTTCACGGCTTCATCATAGGATTCCATCACCAGATCCTTGCCCATTAGTGCAGAAACCAGCATGATTAAAGTGGATTCAGGCAGGTGGAAATTTGTCACCAGACAATCCACAGCCTTAAATTCATAACCGGGATAAATGAATATCTTCGTCCAGCCCGTTTTGGGCTGAATGATACCATTTTCATCCGTCACGGATTCCAGGGTTCTGGTGCTTGTGGTACCAACAGCGATAATACGGCCGCCGTTTTTCTTTGTTTCGTTCATGATTGCCGCCTGTTCCGGCTCAACCACGTAAAACTCGGAGTGCATTTCATGCTCCAGCACATTGTCCACTTTAACAGGACGGAATGTTCCCAGACCAACGTGCAGTGTCACATGGGCCACTTTTACGCCCATTTCTTCGATTTCCCGCAGCAGCTCCGGTGTAAAATGCAGTCCTGCTGTAGGTGCTGCCGCAGAGCCTTCGTGCTCCGCATAAACCGTCTGGTATCTGTTTTTATCCTCCAGTTTATGGGTGATATAAGGAGGCAGCGGCATTTCGCCCAATTCATCCAGAATGTTTTCAAAAACACCTTCATATTCAAATTTGATGATACGGTTGCCGCCTTCGATGACCTCCAGCACTTCCGCAACCAGTTTGCCGCCGCCAAAGGAAATTTTATCCCCGGGACGGGCTTTTTTACCGGGACGTACCAGCACTTCCCATGTATCCATATCTCTTCTGACCAGAAGGAGAATTTCCATGGCTGCGCCTGTTCCCACTCTTTCTCCATATAATCTGGCGGGAAGTACCTTCGTGTTGTTAATAACCAAACAGTCCCCCGCCTTCAGATATTCTTTAATATCTCTGAAATGTCTGTGTTCTCTTTTCCCGCTGTCCTTATGGACCACCATCAGACGGCTGGAAGCTCTGTCCTTAAGAGGTTCCTGGGCAATGAGTTCTTCAGGCAGATCAAAGTAAAAATCACTTGTTTTCATCTTGTTCCCCTAAACATATAATCTTCTGCATATTTTACGCCAAAAATCTTCAGCATTTCCTTACGGTATGTCACCGTAGAATCATCAGGCAGATAATCAAAGCCTTCAATATCAAAGTCATGCAGTACATATCTTTCTTCCATATCCTGAGAATTGATGATAACCTCAGGGTCTGTTACCTTACGGAAAATACTCACGATCTCGCATTCGGGATCAGAAATAGCACGCATGATCTGCAGGATCTCATCATCTTTCAGTCTTTTTACAAACATATCTATTCCCTCCCCTTAGTATTCCAATAAATATTTGATGGCATATTCATCGCCAAACCATTTATGCATCAGGCTTCTGTAAACATAGTCAGAACCGGCACCGGCACGGTTTTTGCCTCTGATATGGTAATCATGGAGCTGGTATGTTTCTGTATCTTCCTGGAACTTTGCCGTTACCTCAGGCACATTGGAAAATGCAACAGCGTCATCAAAGCTCTGGTCGTATGTACGGATCTTCAGGATCGTCAGTTCACCGTCATCAGAAATAACATTCATAACTTCCCTGATCTGTTCTTCTGTCAGTTTCTCAAAAAACATTTCTCATACCTCCTTGTTCCAATCGATCTCAATAGCTTTCCAAAGTTCATTTTTCCCAACACCGCAAAGGGCCTCACGAACAGCCTCCGGGTTCTGCTCCACCCGACGGTTCATGCCGCCGCAGCGAAGGCCTTCATCCAGACAAAGCCAAAGTTCTTCGCCCTTCGGTTCCTCGAACAGGCCTCTGTCAGAAAAAACCACTGTATTTCCTTTTCCATCCTGCCATCCGGGTCTGGAAAGCAGGAATGTTCTGAAATCTTTCATCATATCAATCCTCAATGGTGATACCTGTATAGTAATGATACAGGATGTCTTCATAATCATAGCCCATCTGTGCCATTGCCTGGGCACCTTTCTGGCTCATGCCAACACCATGGCCAACGCCAACCCCTTCAAACAGGAATCTGCCGTTTTTCACCGTGCTGATATTTACATCATATACTTCATAATCGCTGTTATCCACAGAAACAGCAGGCTTGGAAGAAGCATTCACATCTACAGAGAAGTTTTTACCATTGAGATGAGAAAGTGTCCCCTCTGTTTTGGCAATCACACCCTGATTTGCCGCAGCTGCCAGTAAGCCGCCTGCTGCCGCTGTTTTGGTTTTTTCTGCTTTCATCCCGTACTGACCGATTTCTCCACCCTTGCCATTAATAGTAAACATTTTGCTGGGCAGACTGCCGCAGGCTGCAGAAAAATAGGTGCGGATCGTTTCTTTATTCAGTGTTTTTGTTCCCTTTGTGCCAACGATCTGCATTTCCTGCACACGGCCGCCGGTGGAAAGCTTTGTGATCACAATATCCTTTGCAGAACCGATACCGGCTTCTTTTTCTGCCAGAAGATCTGTCAGTTCGTCCAGAGTCAGTTCCCTCGTCCAAGTGTTGTCACCGTATTCTGCAATTTCGGGTACGGCACGCAGATAAGGCACCGTTGCCCACCACACATTTTCGCTGTTTTCTGTATAACCGCCAGTGGAAGAGGAGAACACCGCCTCAATGGGGCTGCCGTTATAACACGCCACTTCTCCTTCTGTTGCATCTACTGCTGCGGTTGTAGACGCTGCTTCATTACTGTAGCCTTTATATACCTGACAGTTTACCCCATCACAAAGCTGATATCCGCTGCCTGTATGGGCTCCCAGTTTCGTCATGGCATAGGTTCTTGCTGCTACCGCCTGTGCTTTCAGAGCTTCTTGTTCGTAACTCTGGGGCATTTCGGAAGAAACAACACCATATAAATACTCTTCCAGACCGATCACATTGACCGCTGTCATCGTGCTTCCTGTCACTGAAAAAGTCAGCATACCGCGATAGGGATAACCATTCAGCTTGAAAGTGTCTCCTACGTTGCCGCCCATCAGAACAGCATCTTCCGGCAAAAGCAGTTTCGCTTCGCCGCCGCTGATGCTATACCCTTCAAAGGCAGACACTCTGGATGCATTTTCTCTGGAAGCATTTTCCACTTCCGCTCTGGATGCCCCCTTCACATAAACCGTCCACTCTTCATCCATCAAGTAGCCCGCATAAGCATCATATCCCATATTTGTCAAAGAATTTGCCAGGTCGATTGCTTCATCCAGATCCATTTCACTTTCGATCATTACAAATTCCCCCACAGCCGCCCTTGCTGTAAAAGTGCCGCTGGATGTGACCATGCCGCCTTCCTCAAAATCTTCTCCATCCGCCATGCCAATGTACAGATCCCACACACCAATGGTGGCAGAAGGTACATTTTTACAGATAGATTCCAATCCGACACGCAGAACTTCCGGTGTCTCATATGCCATTGCTTCCCCGGGCACAGATGCCAGCAGCATACTGCACGCCGCAATGGAAGCGATTCTTTTTTTCATGCTCATTTTATTTCCTCCCTCTTCTGGAGATTATTGATATACGCATACAATGCGTATTTTATCAAAATATTATAACACAAAATACCCACTCGCGACAACGGATTTTACAAAAGAAAAAGGACTTCGTATCCCGAAGTCCTTATCATTTCTATCCTGTTATCTCAGCACTCGTCTTGCTGTAACATATGTTCTTGCACTATAACCACTGTTCAGGTCTGTTACTGTTACGCCATAGGCAGCACCATCTGTAGAATGTACATATGTGCCATCGCCGCAGTAAATACCAACATGACAGATTCTGCTGTTGCCGCCGCTGTTGAAGAATACCAGATCGCCTGCCTGCAGGTTGGATTTGGAAACTTCCACACCGTTATTTACCATGGTATAGGAAGATCTGTTCAGTGTGATACCGAAGTTTTTATATACGGAATATACAAAACCGGAACAGTCAACACCTTTATTCAGATTTGTACCGCCCCATACATAGGGAGTACCAATGAACTGTTTCCCGTAGGAAACAACTGCTGCACCATTGCCGCTGCCAGCAGAACGTGTTGTTCTTACACCTTCTCTTACAGAAAGGTATTCAGCACTTACATAGCCTTTTACACCACCGTCAGTGATGATTCTTACCCATTCCTGACCTACTCTGTCTACATTTACTTCTGTACCGTAAGGCAGTACATCCAGAACAACAGAGATCAGAGATGCTTCCTTACGCAGTTTCAGGCCGCCTTCAGCAGTTACAACACCGTATACTACAGTTTCTGCTTCACTGTCCATTTTTGCTGCATATTTCACATAATCGCCGTCTACATAGTCTTTGCTTACATAAGCAGAACCGCCTTTGTAGGAAATGCGATACCAGCTGTCATTCTGACCAGTAACACATACATAGTCACCATCTGCAAATTTGCCAAGAGAACCAGCAGATGTGGATGCCTTTTCTCTGCAGTTTACACTGGAACCATCGATCGCTGCATCCGCTTTTGTCACTTCAAAATAATCAGCAGATACAAAGCCACTGTTGTCATTATAAGAGATCTCAAACCAGTTGCCTGCTTTGTCCAAAATCTCATATTCTGTACCTTTATTGATCTTACCCAGCACTTCTGCATCTGTGCCTGCTTCTGCACGAACATTTACATCTGTGCCGGAAGCCTGGCCAGCATTTGCTGCAAATGCTGTTACTGTGCCTAACGCAACAAAAAGAGCGGTCATGCACACCTGTTTGATCGCTTTTTTTACACCCATTGGATTCTCCTCCAAACTTATTTCAATCGTTTTACCGAAATTGTTACAATTCTGTTACAATTAGTAT
>JAFRZQ010000093.1 GCA_017442465.1 Anaerotignum sp.
CGATCTTACAGCCAGTACGGTAAGCAGGGTCAAGAGCCAGCACCACTTTACCGCTGATAGGCGGCTGCAGTAGAAGTTGCTTCAGATTTTCACGGAACACGCCAATGGCGGATTCTTCCGCTTTTTCCGTCAGGTCATTTCGGATCTCCCTTTCCAGTGAAGGGGCGATCAGTCGTTTATAGCTATCTGCAATGACTTCCTGCAGGATTTCTGCCGTATCGCTGTTTTTGCGGATGATCTTCCGCTCCATCCGCTGCAGCAGTCTGTCCTCTTCCCCTTCGATCTTTACAGAAAGGAAGCCTTCCTTTTCCCCGCGGTTCACCGCAAGGATACGGTGTCCTGCCGCTTTTTTCAAAGGCTCCTGATAATCGTAGTACATTTCGTAAACGGAAGGCTCATCCTTGGATTTTTTGGAAAGCAGTGCACCGTACTGCACCGTTGCTTCACGGAGGATTTTCCGCAGGTCAGCATCATCGGAAATCTGTTCCGCCAGGATATCCTTCGCCCCCTGAACGGCATCTTCGATGGTTTCCACGCCTTTTTCCGCATCAACGAAAGCATTGGCATAATCCTCCAGTGTACCGATAAGCTTCTGCCCGAAAATCATGTCAGCCAGAGGCTGCAGACCTTTTTCCTTGGCGATAGCTGCACGGGTGCGGCGTTTCGGGCGGAAAGGACGATAAATATCGTCGATCTCCGTCTGGGTTTCCGCTGCGTCCAGTTTCGCTGCCAGTTCTTCCGTCAGATTGCCCTGCTCGGCAATAGCATTTTTCACCTGTTCCCGTTTTTCCTCCAGATTACGGAGGGCAGTCAGGCGTTCGGAAAGCTGACGAATGATCTGGTCATCCAGAGAGCCTGTCATTTCCTTTCGGTAACGGGCGATGAAAGGGACAGTGTTGCCCTCATCCAGCAGTTTAACGGTATTCTCTACCTGACTGGCTTTGATATTCAATTCTTGCTGTAACTTCCTTAAAACATCCATAAATGAACTCCTTACGCACGGTATGTGTGCCAGATTTCTTCTAATTTATTTTTGCATTCCTCTGCGGAAAGCAGCAGACGATAGGAATTTCTTTCCCCCTCCGTCTTCTCCGCCATGCCGCGAACGATGAGGTAATCCAGATGGGCGATGGTTTCCCCAACAGCGAACCATCTCTGGCTCAGGGGAAATTCTGCCCATGTTTTGCCCCGCATAGACCATTTCAGATGGGCAGCGATCTCCGTTGCATGGGTATCGGGATGGGACGCCAACGCATCCACCGTTTCCCCCAGACGTACCAGATGATGTTCAATGATCTGGCCGATACGGACATAGACATCCATATCATTCTGACGGTGGGCAGGGAGTGCTGTTTCCATTTCATAAGTGCGGATATTCACCAGGCTATCCAGATAATCCCCCAGAGAATCAGGAGATTCCGCCCAGTGGGTGATATTGGGGGTGATGTTGAAAAGAATATGATCGGCAGTGAACATGATCTTTTTTTCCCTGCAGTACAGGCACATCTGACCAGGGGTATGACCAGGCACATAGACACATTCAAATTCCCATCTGCCCACTTTGATGATATCGCCGTCAGCCACATGCTCTGCCTCGAAATAGGCGGCAGGCGCCAGCCCGCGGGCAGGGTTGGAACTATGCAGTTCCGCCAGTTGTTCTCGGGTAAAGCCCTCTTTATAATACAATTCATCGGCCTGTTCCCAGCGGCTGCCGTCCTTATGCTGGGCAAGGATATCATGATCTTTGGCGCTGATATAAATTTTACCAGGCTTATCCCCCATGACCGTGGGTGCAAGGCCGGTATGGTCGGAATGCAAATGCGTCAGGAACATATCAGTCTTTTCCCAGTCCGCGTCCAGTTCCTGTAGTCCTGCCAACAGGGCTTCCTCACATTCAGGACGGTTGAAACCGGTATCCAGAATCAGCGTTTCCCCGCTATCCTGAATGATATAGCAGTTCAGGTTACGCAGGGGATTATTGGGCAGGGGTACATCTATCTGAAAAATATTGGGATCTTCGTAAATTTTTTTGAGCATCCATATTTCCTCTCTTTCTGTTTCGTGCTATTCTTAATTATAGTAAATCACAACCACGGATACAAGCCGTCAGGAGGGAAAAACATGCTTACCATCAGACCCGCCACAGAAAAAGACTACAGCACCATCGTCCGCTGGAACGAAGACCGGGACGAACACTACCTGTTCCAATGGGCAGGATTCACCTCTTACACCTATCCCCTGACAGAAGAACAGGTTCGCCGCCAGGCACAAAAGGACGGCGTGCATCTTCACATGATCTTTGATGGAGAAACGC
>JAFRZQ010000094.1 GCA_017442465.1 Anaerotignum sp.
GAAACATAACGGTGCAGCAGAGGCAGGTTTTTGTTGACGGTTTCGATCAGGTTGTCATATACGGACAGGGGGATATTGTCATCGGACAGAGCCATTTCCATAGCGGAACCGTATTTTCTTGCTTCTGCAAAGAAAACATCGCTTTTAACAGAAGAGGAATAAGTCGCTGCGATAGTGTTTTTCTGGCTCAGATATTTGGAATACAGGTTTTTGAAGGCCTGTTCACGGACACTGCGGTCAGGGCTTTCCAGGAATGTCACATATCTGCCCTTTGTCAGTTCCAGTTCTTCGCCGTCCGTTGTTTTGATGGAAGGGAAAGTGATATCCGCATCGTTCAGCATAGTGAAGATCTGCTGGGGTGCACCGCCCAGTTCTGCTGTTTTTGCCAGAAGATTTTCTTCTGCAGGAGTCAGGGTGTGGGCTTTCTGGCGCAGCAGGGTGTGGAAGAAGTGATCGTAGATGGCGAAATCTGCGGATTTTTCTTCTCTGAATGCTGCAAGTTTTTCCTCAGGAATGGCAATGATTTCAGGAGTAAGGAAAGAAATGGCTGCGGAATAACGGATCAGCAGCATTTCTGCTCTGGATGCCATGCCCTGATAGAAAGCATTGGCGCTGTCTTCGTGCATACGCATATTGGCGTAAGTATATACATGGTCTAGTCTGAGAGAAAGTGCTTCGTTTTTCTGCAGGCAGGAAAGCAGTGTTTCTGCGGATTCTGCCAGTTTTCCGCTGAAGGCAGCCATTTCGGGGATGGATGCTTCCAGTGCGGAATAAGCGGCTTCCCAGTCGGCGTCTGTTTTGAAATAATCCTCGATGTGCCAGTGGAAACGAGGGTCTGTGTCCTTTCTTTCGGGAATGGATTGATGCATGATATCTACCTCTTTTCTGTTTATTTATGAATTATTACTCATAATTCGAAATTGTTTTTGTTAAAATCTTATTTTAAAGTATACCATTTTTGAGGTCAGATATAAAGGCAGAACAAAAAATGATAAGGTTTTTTATGAAATTGAAAAATATTTGTGCATCACAGACGGATTTTTCTTGCTGATGGTTCGTTTTCATAGTATGATAATAACGAGGTGATAAAATATGGATAAAGCTTTGAAAGTACTTATTGTTGCGGGCGAATCTGCACCTTTCATCAAAAGTGGCGGCTTGGGCGATGTTGTTGGTTCTTTACCTAAGGCACTGCGTGCAAAAGGCGTAGATGTTCGCGTGGTAATCCCTCGACACAGAGCAATCAAGAATGAAACAATGTATGGCGTGGAATTCGTAGGTGAATTCGATGTCCATTTGCAGTGGCGCAAACAGCCTGCCAAGGTTCTGGTGAAAAATGGCGATGTGCCCGTATATTTTATTGAAAACGACTATTACTTTGGCCGCGGCGGCCTGTATGGCTATAATGATGATGATGAACGCTTTGCGTTCTTCTCCAAAGCGGCGCTGGACATGCTGGCGATGCTGGATTTCTATCCCGATATCATCCATTGCAATGACTGGCAGACAGGCCCTCTTTGTGCTTACCTGAAAGAGATCTACAGCCATATGATGCCCTATTCCAAGATCAAGACACTGTATACTATCCATAACCTGCAGTATCAGGGCAGATTTTCCCCTGCGACGCTGGATATGATGGGTCTGCCCGGCTGGGCATGGAATAATGTGGAATTCTATGATTCTGTAAGCTTTATGAAAATGGGCCTGGTTTACTGCGACTATATTTCTACAGTAAGCGAAACATACGCATATGAGATCCAGACAGAAGAATACGGCTACGGTATGGAAGGAATCCTCAGAAGCAGAGCGGATCGCCTGAAGGGTATCGTGAACGGCATCGATTATGTGGCAAATAACCCTGCTACAGATAAACATATCGTGAAACATTTTGATGCAGAACATCCTGAAGGCAAGGCGGAAAACAAACGCGCCCTGCAGGAAAGACTGGGTCTGGAACAGAGAGATGTCCCTGTGATCGGTATGATCACTCGTCTGGCTGACCAGAAGGGCATTGATATCTTTGCTCATGTGGTAGACGAAATGATGCGCAGAGATGTACAGTTCGTACTGCTGGGCACAGGCGAAGCAAGCTATGAATACCTGTTCCGTGCCATGGAAGC
>JAFRZQ010000095.1 GCA_017442465.1 Anaerotignum sp.
TCATCAAAACATTCCGATCCTTGACAGGTATTTATCGATACGTTCCAGTTTCGCCTCGGGGGAACGGCCCATTTTTCTGCTGATAAAGGTACACAAGAGCTCCAGTGTGAACACCACCGCTACAAAGGAATTAAAAAATGCATTGCTGTCCACACTGACAGTCAGCAGCTGTGCAGCATACCGTGCCAGAGGCGAACTCTCCTTATCTGTGATCAGAACGATCTTCGCACCGGCATCATAGGCCATCTCCAAAGCCAGCCTGTCCATTTCAGAATATCTGGGGAAGCTGACTGCGATCACACAATCCTCCGCAGTGATATCTGAAAGGTGGTCAATGACATTCAGGGCGGGATGGGAGGTCTCATAAACATCCGGCAGCATATGTTTTAACATCAGGAGCATCTGATCCCCGATGCTGCTGTCCGCACGGGAAGTAACGATATACTTCCTGCGGCTTTCAATGATCATTTCTGCCGCTTTTTCAAAATCGATGGCATCGTTATTTTTGATGCAGGACTGCAGATTCTGCATCACATTGGAAAAGTAGCTGCCGACGATATCCTCGCCCAGTTTGTCGATACTGATCTTCAGTCGTTCCGAGGGGACCGTGATGCTTTCAGAAACACTGTTGATCCGCTCAGTATATTTTTTACGGATGGCCTTCTGGAAATCCATAAAACCGGCATAGCCCAATGTGCGGGTGAATCGGATGACCGAAGAATCACTGATATTCAGCCTTTTTGCAATTTCTGTGGAAGTGATGAAACAGGCTTCCGCAAAATTATCCAGTATAAATTCCGCGATCAGCTTTTCTTTTTTCGTCAGCTTCACTTCCCTGAGCTGCGCTCTCAATTCTTCTGTCATAGCGTTCCTCCGTTCTTTTCCTTCGAAATCAAACGTATTCTTTGCCCTCATTGAAACATAACACCACAATTTTTTCAACAATTTTCCCAAATCTTGTCGGACATTTTGAAAAAAAGTACACGGATTCACAGAAGTGCTGAAATTAAGAAATTCTTTATTGTTCCACGCCCAATATTCAAGTATAATGATAAAGTTATGATTTTGAAATAAACTATGTAAAAAATAGATCGGAGGAGATCGACTTGGCTGAAACATTAGCAGCATGGTTCGTAGAAAACCTGTCCGGCTTCTTTTCCAGAGAAGTCATCGTAGCCATCGTTTCCATGCTTCCCATTCTGGAGCTGAGAGGCGGTATCATCGCCGGCTTTGCCATGGGTATGGAATGGCTGCCTACATTCATCATCGCATTTATCGCAAACCTGATCCCCATCCCCTTTATCCTGCTTTTCATCCGTTTTATCTTCCGGGTGCTGAAGAAAACACCTCTGAAAGGTTTTGTGGAATGGTGCGAAAGAAAAGCGGATTCCAAGAGTGAACAGATCAGAAAATATGCCTACTGGGGCGTATATCTTTTCGTAGCCATCCCCCTGCCCGGCACCGGTGCATGGATGGGTGCCCTGATCGCAGCAATGCTGCAGATGGACCCCAAAAAGACATTCCCCGTGATCGCCGTTGGCGTGCTGACAGCAGGCATTATTGTATCCGTACTGAGTTTTGGTGTATTAGGCAGTATTTTCTAAGAGGAGAACAAAATGGCAGAAAGAATTTCAACCCCCAAGAGAACAAAAGAAATTATCGAAGCAAACAGCTTCGCCTTCAAGAAAAACTTTGGTCAGAACTTCCTGATCGATTCCAATATTCTGGATAACATCGCTTCCTGCGCCGGCGTCACAAAGGACGACTGTGTGCTGGAGATCGGCCCCGGTATCGGTTCCCTGACACAGGTGCTGGCAGAAAATGCGAGACAGGTAGTAGCTGTCGAAATCGACAACACCCTCATCCCCATCCTGCAGCAGACACTGGCGGATTACGATAACATCACGATTCTGAATCAGGATATCCTGAAAACAGACATTGATGCTATTATTCAGGAAAAAAATAACGGCAAAAACATCAAGGTCGTTGCTAACCTGCCCTACTACATCACCACGCCTATCATCATGGACCTTCTGGAAAACGAACGTCATGTAGACAGCATCACAGTCATGGTGCAGAAGGAAGTGGCAGAACGTATGCAGGCCGGCCCCAAGGATAAGGAATATGGTGCCCTTTCCGTTGCCGTACAGTATTACTGCGACGCTAATCTGGATATGATCGTACAGCCTTCCTGCTTCATGCCTCGTCCCAAGGTGGCATCCGCAGTCATCACACTGAAAGTACTGCCTGAAAGAAAGGTAAAAACTGCAGATGAAAAGCTGTTCTTCCATATCGTAAAATGCGCCTTCGGCCAGCGCAGAAAAACACTGATGAACTGCCTGTTCAACCTGGGCAATCTGGGCTTCACAAAAGAAGAACTGACAGAGATCATCCAGAGCCTTGGCTGGGATGAACGCATCCGCGGTGAAGCACTGGGTCTGGAGGAATTTGCCGCCCTGACAGATAAAATTGCCGAAAGAAAAGCTAATAAATAAGAATGTTACCCATCGAAAACCGATGGGTATTTTTTTCGCCAATCTTTCGTCCGCCTTTTCCGTCCTTTTCCACCATTTTATGCATTTTCGACAGACACCCTTCGACGGCGTATGACAGCATCCTTCCCCCTTCGCAAAAAGAATGGAAAAACATTGATTTTCCTTGGTTTTTCAATCGTTTTTTGTCTGACGAATGGTCATTGCAGGCTTCTGGTTTCTATACTATAATCAACCCAAAAGCAAGGAAGTTCTGCATAAACATTCATCATATTACAAATCGGAGGGATCATTTTGAATAAATCTACAATAAAAGTACTGCTGGCAGATGATAATAAGGATTTTTGCGACATCATCGTTGCCCATCTGAATAAACAGGAGAATATCAGCGTTGTGGCGGTTGCCATGGACGGTATCGACGCCATGAATAAAATCAGGGATACCCATCCCGACGTAGCCATCATCGACGGCATCATGCCCCGTCTGGACGGCCTGGGCGTTCTGGAACGGCTGCAGACACTGGAGGCAGCCGACAGACCTACCACCATCATTCTTTCCGCCCTAAGCCAGGATAAGGTGGTGCAGAAAGCACTGGACCTGGGGGCAGCCTATTACATGGTAAAACCCTTTGATCTGGATGCTCTGACTCAGCGTATCCATCAGCTGATGCAGGAACAGAAACCCCTGCTGAAAACAGGTGCAACTGTAACCGCCACGGCAGGTTCTTCCGCCTATGATCTGGAAACAAAAGTGACCAATATCCTGCACGAGATCGGCGTGCCTGCCCATATCCGCGGCTATCACTATATGCGGGAAGCCATCATCATGAGCGTCAACGATATGGATGTGCTGAACTATATCACAAAGGAACTGTATCCTTCCATTGCGAAAAAATGCAACACCACCCCCAGCCGCGTGGAACGGGCCATCCGCCACGCTATCGAAGTTGCATGGAACCGCGGCAAGGTGGATGCCATCGATGCCCTCTTCGGCTACACCGTGAATAATCACAAAGGAAAACCCACGAACAGCGAGTTCATTGCGCTGATCGCTGACAGACTCAGACTGGAAATGAAAGCAAGCTAATGTTGTTCATATACCCTCTTTACAAACAGACACCCCGCAGGAAACCTGCGGGGTGTTTGCATTGTATTGAAATCCATACACTTTTATGATAAACTGGTCGCATCCAATCATTTTCCCAAAGGAAAGGAGATGCGCCTATGCCCGTTGTAAAAGTAGAACTGGTCGGCAAACAGGATGCCGCCATGAAAAAAGAACTGATGGAATATATCGCAGAACAGATCAGCGTTGTTTCCAACACCCCTATGCAGAATATCTATGTTTTCATCAATGAATGGGATGCTGAAAATGTACTCCGTAAAGACCCCGTCATCACACTGGACTGGGTGGCAAAGCCCGATCGTGATGCAACCGTGAAGGCGGAGATCATGAAAAATATCGTAAACAAAATGGAAGAGATGACCGGCATCGATAAAAGCGGCATCCCCTTCCTCATCACAGACCTGCCCCCCGACAGCGTTTCTGTTGGCGGCATAGCAAGAGGCTGTTCCCAGCCAAAATAAGCAAAAAACAAGACACAGTGCAAAACAAAAATTTGTACTGTGTCTTTTGATTTTCATCATTTCTTATCCAATGCTTCCAGAGCCGCAAAAAACATTTCAAAGGGGTCATCCCAACCATCCAGA
>JAFRZQ010000096.1 GCA_017442465.1 Anaerotignum sp.
CCATCCCATCCTGAAACATGTAAATCTGTATGCAAGACCCGGTCAGACCATCGCATTCGTAGGACCTACCGGTGCAGGGAAGACAACGATCATCAATCTGCTGACGAGATTTTATGATATCGACAGCGGCACAATCACCATCGATGGTCATGATATTTATAAAACGACAAGAAATAGTCTGCGTTCTGCACTGAGTATCGTTCTGCAGGATACGTATCTGTTTACAGATTCTATCAAGGAAAATATCCGATACGGAAGACTGAATGCTACAGACGAAGAAATTGAAGCAGCGGCAAAACTGGCAAATGCCCATGAATTTATCCGCAGACTGCCTGATGGATATGATACTTTGCTGACAGACGGCGGCGGTAACCTGAGCCAGGGACAGAGACAGATGATCTCTATTGCGAGAGCAATTCTTGCAAATCCTTCTGTACTGATCCTGGATGAAGCCACCAGCAGTGTTGATACCCGAACAGAAGTAAAGATCCAGGAAGCCATGAACAACCTGATGAAGGGCAGAACCAATTTTGTTATTGCCCATCGTCTGAGCACCATCAAGGACGCTGATTTGATCGCAGTAGTCAATCATGGTGAAATTATTGAAAGAGGCAACCATCAGCAGCTGATGGAGAAAAAAGGATTCTATTATAACCTCTATACAAACCAGTTTGATCAAAATGAAGCAGTATAACAAGATGTGGGGCAATTTAGAATGTATACATTCCAAATATGGCCAAAAACACTTGATTTCTTTTGGTAAATATGTTATAAATGTATCTGTGCAAAGACATCGATGAGGAAGAGTACGATTTTTGGATACTTTCAGAGAGCTGATGGTTGGTGTGAATCAGCAGGGAAGGAAATCAGAACTGGCCTCGGAGTTCTGCATCGAAAACGGATTTGTGAGTAGACTGCAGCGGTTTGCCCCCGTTACAGGCATTGAGAGTGTCTGTAGTTATTTGCAGACAAACTAGAGTGGTAACACGGAGTGTCCCTTCGTCTCTAACAAGAGGCGGAGGGCCTTTTTAGTATAAGATACAAAAAGGGCACCCGTAAACAAAGGAGGAATTCAAAATGGATAGTCGCTATAATTTCAGAGAAATCGAAAAAAAATGGCGTGCAGAATGGGAAAAAAATCCCGTTAACAAAGAAGATGATGTAAAACCCAGATTTTACTGCCTGGATATGTTCCCTTATCCTTCCGGTTCTGGTCTGCATGTAGGTCACTGGAGAGGTTATGTACTCTCTGACGTAGTGAGCCGTTATAAAGTACTGCAGGGTTATCAGGTACTGCATCCCATGGGCTGGGACGCATTTGGTCTGCCTGCAGAAAACTTCGCGATCAAGAACAATATGCACCCCAGCATCGCAACAGCAACAAATATTGCGAATGTAAAAAGACAGCTGCATGAAATCTCTGCTCTGTATGACTGGGATAAGGAAGTAGATACAACAGATCCAGATTATTATAAATGGACACAGTGGATCTTCGTAAAAATGTTCGAAAAAGGTTTGGCTTATGAAAAAGAAATGCCTCTGAACTGGTGTCCCAGCTGTAAATGCGTACTGGCGAATGAAGAAGCTGCCGGCGGCACATGCGAACGCTGCGGCGCAACTGTAACAAAGAAAAACCTGCGTCAGTGGATGCTGAAGATCACAGAATACGCAGAAAGACTGCTGGTTGATCTGAATAAACTGGATTGGTCCGAAAAAGTTAAAAAAATGCAGTCTGACTGGATCGGTAAATCCTACGGTGCAGAAGTTGACTTCAAAGTAGTTGGTTCTGATGAAGTGATCACAGTTTATACAACAAGACCTGACACACTGTACGGCTGTACTTTCATGGTACTGGCTCCCGAATATGCTGGTCTGGCACCTCTGGTAAAACCTGAATGCAAAGAAGCTGTAGATAAATATTGCTTCGATGCTTCCGTAAAATCCTCTGTTGACCGTATGACAGATAAGGAAAAAACAGGTGCATTCACAGGTTCCTACTGCGTAAACCCTGTAAACGGTAAAGAAATCCCTATCTGGGTTGCTGACTATGTACTGGCTGACTATGGTACAGGCGCAGTAATGTGTGTACCTGCTCACGACGAACGTGACTTTGCTTTCGCAAAGAAATTCGATATGCCTATTATTCCCGTTATCAAACCTCTGGATGCTGAACTGCCCGAAGTACTGGAAGAAGCATTCGCAGGCGAAGGTATCGTTATCAACTCCGAAGAATGGAACGGTATGACTGTAACAGAAGCAAAAGCAAAAGTTCCTTTCATCATGGAAGAAAAAGGCTGGGGTAAAAAGACAGTTAACTACAAACTGCGTGACTGGGTATTCTCCAGACAGAGATACTGGGGCGAACCTATCCCCATTGTTCACTGTGAACACTGCGGTCCTGTAGCCGTTCCCGAAGATCAGCTGCCCGTACTGCTGCCTGAAGTAGAATCCTATAAACCTACAGATACAGGTGAATCTCCTCTGGCTCATATCGATGAATGGGTGAATACAACATGTCCCAAATGCGGTGCTCCCGCAAAACGTGAAACAAACACAATGCCTCAGTGGGCTGGTTCCAGCTGGTACTTCCTGCGTTATGTAGATAACCACAACAACAACGAACTGGCAAGCATGGATGCACTGAAAAAATGGGCTCCTGTTGACCTGTATGTTGGTGGTATCGAACATGCTGTACTGCATCTGCTGTATGCTCGTTTCTATACAAAATTCCTGTATGATATTGGTGCGGTGCCTTTCGATGAACCCTTCACAAAACTGTTCAACCAGGGTATGATTACAAAGAACGGCGGCAAAATGTCCAAATCCATCGGTAACGTTGTTTCTCCCGATGAACTGGTTGAAAAATATGGCTGCGACTCCCTGAGAATGTACGAACTGTTCGTAGGTCCCCCTGAACTGGACTGTGACTGGGATGACAGTGGTATCGATGGCGTATATCGTTTCCTGAACAGAGTATGGAAAATGGTTTATGCAAACAAAGATGCTGATAAAGCTCCTTCCAAAGAAGAAGAATTTATCGTAAATAAAATGATCGTTGACGTAACAAGCAGAGTAGAATCTCTGGCAATGAATACGATCGTATCTACATTCATGGAATCCACAAATAAACTGCTGGATGTAGCGAAAAAAGAAGGTGCGCTGTCCAAAGTAACACTGGAAACAATGGCTGTTATGCTGGCACCTTTCGCTCCTCACATCGCTGAAGAACTGTGGCATGAACTGGGCCACAAAAATTCTGTATTCGATGCAGGCTGGCCTAAAGCTGACGAAAGCAAACTGGTTCAGGATACAGTTGAAATCGCTCTGCAGATCGGCGGTAAACTGAGAGGTACAATGGAAATTTCTAAAGATGCTTCCAAAGAAGATGTTCTGGCTCAGGCAAAAGAAGTTCTGGCTGCTAAGATCGAAGGTAAAGCTGTAGTAAAAGAAATCTACGTTCCCGGTAAGATCGTGAATCTGATCGTAAAATAATCAAAATGCATAAAGGGCAGGGTTGTATCTCAACCCTGCTTTTTGTGCCTAAAGAAAGGAGGGCAGGTATGATAAAAGTAATATATATGGATACAAACATATTTGAAAATAATGAGCTGTATGAAAAAGCTTTATCTCTTGTTTCCAAAGACAGAAAAGAAAGAATATCAAACTTAAAAACTATCAACCCTGCCAGACTTTCTTTGGGTGCAGGGCTACTGCTTCATATTGCATTACGAGAAAATGGTCTGGATGAATTTATAAATACCCTTTGTTATGAACCATACGGAAAGCCATATTTTAAGGATATCAATTTTTATTTTAGTTTATCCCATTCCGGCAAATATGCAATTTGTGCCTATGGAACAACACCACTGGGAATAGATCTACAGAAAACAAGCGGAAAAATAAAGCATGTAAACCGAATCCTATCTGATAAAGAAAAGGATTTCCTTTCTCCTTTGAATACATCTCAAAAAACAGAGTTATTTTTTCGTTTATGGGTGCGAAAAGAAAGTCTTATCAAATGGGATGGACGCGGCCTTCGTTTACCTTTAGACACGTTATCTTTTGTTGATGATCATGCAATTTCAGACTCCATCTTGTTTGAAGAAAAAGAATTACATTTTATCGAAGTAAAAAGCCTGCTCCCTGAATATGCTTTATGCATCTGCTCAGAAGAAAAAGAGGCTTCCATAGTTATGAATAAAATAGATGCGAATTTCTTAACAAAATATTAAAATATATGAATAATCATTGAAAAACAGACAAAAAATCTATATAATATTATGGTAAATCTAAAGAATTCAGAGGTTCAAACAATGAAACATATGAAAAAAATCCTGTGTACTGCATTAGCTGTAGTAATGACCTGTTCATTACTGCCGTCTTATACAGCAGGCGCAGCAACATACGCCGAACTGCAGGCAAAAAGACAAAGCCTTGCAGCCAGTACAAACAACGCAAAAAAAGAAATTGAAAAACTGAAAGACAAACAGGGTGATCTGGAAGATGATATGGCTGTACTGGATAAAGGTCTCCAGAGTATGCAGGAAGAATATGATGCCGCAAAGGCTGATTTGGACTTCCTGACAGCCAGACTGGATGAAGCACAGGCAGAACTGGATGAAGCAACCGCTAATCGTGAAGCTCAATTTGCACTTTTAGGTGATCGAATGAAATTCCTGCAGCAGAAGGGCTCTACAGGATATCTGGAAATTCTGCTGGAATCAGAAAGTTTCTCTGATCTGTTCCTTCGCATGCAGTATGTAAATGATATCATGGGCTATGATAAAGAAATTTTAGATGAGCTGCAGACAATTCAGGATACAATTCAGGAAAGAACAGATGAAATTGCCGAAAACCATGCAGAGCAGCAGGCTGTTGTAGATATTCAGGAAGAAAAAATGAATGAAATGGAGGCCGTTGTTGCTCAGAAAAAGGCACTCTGGAAATCTTATGAAAGTGACTTGGCAAAATATGAAAAACTGGTAAGAGCCAATGAAGCCAACGATGCTGCGATCCTGCGTCAGATGAATGCATCTGCCAGTCCAACAGCAGTATATACAGGCAGCGGTAAATTCCAATGGCCTGTACCCGCAAGTTCCAGAATCAGTAGTGAATACGGTTATAGAACAAGTCCCATTTCCGGGAAACGAGAATTTCACAATGGTTTAGATATTCCAGCACCTTATGGTTCTGCTATCGTTGCAACGGAAGCGGGTACCGTTACATATTCTGGCTGGATGAATGGCTATGGCTATACGATCATTATTGACCATGGTAGTGGTATCACATCACTGTATGGTCACAACTCTTCTTTGGTTGTAAAGAAGGGCGCTAAAGTAAGTAAAGGACAGACAATCGCAAAATGCGGTAGTACAGGATGGTCTACCGGTAACCATTGCCACTTTACCATTTCTGTAAAAGGCAGTGCCGTAAATCCTCATAACTACGTTGGTTAAATAAAAAAGCAAACGGATGATATTAAAAATATCATCCGTTTTTTTATTACACTTAACATTGATTTACCATAATATTATTATGTATATTAACAACTGAAATCACTGATTCTATAGCAATATGTTTTCGTAAAAGTATCGTTTTGCGAATAATTTTAAATATCCCCTTTTGTCTTTTCATAATAAATTTTATCTGTTACCGCATGATCCATTTTGCTATAGCACTAAAAGAAAAACCGGAATTTCTTCCGGTTTTTTTGTTACGTCAATGGTTCAATAAAGTCAAACCATTCTGTATTTGTTTTGATTTTTTGATCATTACCAATTGTACATATATTCTTACAGTCGATCATCCGAAGTAAATTCTGACACTGACGAATATCTGCATCTGTTGTATGCAAAATTTCTAATCGCTGTCTGATTAACGATTCATCAGAAACTTCTTTATAAAACTTCCCAATAGCTGCGTTCAATCGATCCATATTTGTTTTTGGCTGATCCAGCTCATTGATCGTACCAAGAATATATTTTGTCATTTCTCGTTCATCTGCTTTGAACACAGCAATCTCATCTGCCAATGTTTGGAAGGTTTTATATGTCTCTGCAAGTTTAGGATCTCTATAAGAATAAAAATAACTGAATCCATTCTGCATGAATTTACAGCCGCAACCATATGCACCGCCTTGCACGCGGATTTTATTCCAGAGATATTCCAGATTTATGATCGTACGCAATACCTGAAATTTCCCATGATATGGAATATTATTTTTCTTGAAATCAAAGGATGTAATATTGTATACAATCCCATTCGTATTTGCAAAAGCAGCTTTTTGTGGACACAAATTAAAATCATAGTTAAATACAAGTTTTTTCCCCTCCGGCAGATGAAAAGCTTCCAATTTTGTTTTCACATTCTTGAAATCTTCATCCCCGCATCCAACGGCTGCTTCTATATTTTGTTTGCTGAAAATAATTTCAGATACCTTTTTCAAATTATCTATAATAGGTGCAGCCTCTTTTTCCAACTGAGCATCAATATCACATAAAAAATGATAATAACGGATACCACTGGTCAATTCATCAATATACAGGCCAGGAAAAAGATTACTTCCACTATAGAAAATGCCATAATAATGGGCATTGTTTTGCAGTTCATTTTCCCCTTTTATTTTCGCAGATTTGATGATCTTCTTCATATTTTCAATCTGGTTAAAATCTGTATTCAACAGAATTTCTTCCAATATATGAAACGCCTGATCTATGTCTTCTTTCAAAAGTTTCATCTTCACAGAAAGGAATGAACGATATTCCTCTGAACTTTTATTAAAAGAAGTGTTTTGAAAAGAAAGCCCACCAAAAGTTTGATTTTTAATCGTTGGCAACTGTTGATAGGAATACGTTTTCGTATCAAGTTTCCCCAATAGCTCTGTCAACAATCCTGTATAAGGTAACAATTCCTGTGGAATAGCAGAAATGTCAAAGAAAATCTTCAGATACAGAATACCATTGCTTTCCAACGGAACATGCAGCAATGGATTCCCGTTTGCAAAGCCTACATTCTGGTATTTTGTGATTTTTGGCATTTCATCGATTTCACTGATTTCCAGCAAAGGGATCTGCGCCAGAATTTCCGGCGAATCCGGATGTTTTTGGAATAGATCCAGATTTTCTGTATCCTTTCGGATTTCTTCAAAATTATCCTTCGTCATATTCCGGTATAATTCATCCATTTTCATCTGAAATGCTTCATATTCCTTGATGTCCTTTCCTTTTTCAGGTGTAAAGACTACATAGATTTTATCCGTATTATCCACAAAAACAGTTTGTAACAGTTTTTTAAAATACCCTTCTTTGCTTTCACGTTTCAGAGTTTCGATGGTTTTGATCATGCGAAGTCCATCAAAAGGGGTTTCTCCATGAAGCCAGCGTTTCATCATTCTTGTACAGTAAATCAGGCCTTTCGGCGTAGCCCCATAGTCTTCTTCTCTCAAAAGAAAATCATACTTCCTTAAGGCGCCCTGCAGCAGATCTTCAGGTAAACCTTCATAAGCAAGACGCTGACACTCCTGATCAATGATATCAATAAATGTTTGGATTTTTTCTGCATCAGCATTTTTTGCTACGATGGAAAATACCATTTCATAAGTGGAAGAATCAAACCAACCTTCCGTTTCATGGCAGATACCAGCTTCCAATAATGCGTTTTTCAGTGGCGAAGCATTACTTTCCAGCAAAACATAGGATAAAATCTGAAGTGCCATAATACGTTCAGGGTCTGTACATTTCCCAACTTTCAGTCCATATGCAAGGTAAGTCCCCTCTTCGTTTTCTTCGGAGACAGCATAGGAATCATGAATGATCCTCCCTTTTTCAGCACATACGGTCTCTCTGATTTCAGGTAATTCTTCGCTTCTTTCAAAATGAACCAGATAATCCTCGTGGATATGTTTCAGACAAGCCAGCGGCTCCATATCACCATACAGGAAAAAATAAGCATTAGAGGGATGGTAATAGGTCTTATGGAAATCAATAAAATTTTCATAGGTCAAATCCGGTATAGCTTTTGGATCACCACCCGATTCAAAGCCATAGGTAGTTTTTCCAAAAATTGCCCGGGAAATAACACCACTTAACTGACTTTCCGGATCAGCCAGAGCCCCTTTCATTTCATTATAAACAACGCCTGTTACATTCAGACTATCATCCTTCAGCAGATATCTCCAACCCTCTTGCTGAAAAATCTCCTTTTTTTCATAGATTTTCGGAAAAAAAACCGCATCAAGATAAACATCCATCAGATTATGAAAGTCCTTTTCATTGCAGCTGGCAACGGGATACATGGTTTTATCCGCATATGTCATGGCGTTCAGAAAAGTATTCAGGGAACCTTTGGCCAATTCGTTAAACGGATCCTTTGCCTCATATTTTCGCGAACCACAAAGAACAGAGTGCTCCAAAATATGAGGTGTACCACAATCATCGGAAGGTGGTGTCTTAAAAGCAACATTAAACACCTTATTATTATCGCTGCTTTTCAAATATACTAATTTCGCCCCACTCTTTTCATGAAAAAAAAGATATGCCGTGCTGTGAATATCTCTGATTTCTTCAATTTTTTCCAAAGAAAAGCCGTGATAGGTTTCATTTAATTTCCATCCAGTCATAAAGCACCTCCTTATGCTTGATATACAAAGTATACCATACTTCTATAGAATACACAAAAAGCTGAATAAAAAAGGATGGGAATATTTCATCCCACCCTTTGAAAATACTTAATTCGATTATTTGAAATATCTGTTGTACAGACCCAGGAATGCTTTGCCGTGTCTTGCTTCATCCTTAGCCATTTCATGTACTGTGTCATGGATTGCATCCAGGTTATATTCTTTCGCTCTCTTAGCCAGATCAAATTTACCAGCTGTTGCACCATTTTCAGCATCAATTCTCAGTTCCAGGTTTTTCTTTGTGGAATCTGTTACCACTTCGCCCAACAGTTCTGCAAATTTTGCAGCGTGTTCAGCTTCTTCCAGAGCCGCTTTTTCCCAGTACAGACCAATTTCAGGATAGCCTTCTCTATGAGCTACTCTGGACATTGCGAGATACATACCTACTTCAGTACATTCACCTTCGAAGTTTGCTCTCAGATCCATCATGATATCTTCGGGAGCACCCTGAGCAACACCGATTACATGTTCACATGCCCATTCCATTTCGCCTTCCTTCTGTTCTACGAACTTTTCAGGGCCAACATGACACAGAGGGCATTCAGCGGGAGCTGCATCACCAACATGAACATAACCACATACAGAACATACAAATTTTTTCATAACTTTTTCCTCCTTAATAACTCTCTCTACTCTATATTTTTATTTGATTATTTTTGATAAATTATATTATCTGATAATCATTATAAACTAATCGATTCTTTTTGTCAATAATATTTCGATTAAAAGACTAGGATTTTTTTGTAATTATGTATATAGAAAATGCAGGCATTCGCCTGCAATTCTTATTCGCCGTCTTCTCCCCAAAGCCCTTTTATATTTGTCAAATCTCTGGTAGAAATCAGATATTTTTCAATCATTTTAACAGGGTTGTAGGAGCGTTTTGCTTTTCGCATTCCTTCGATCCCCATATCTTCTTCTCTGTTGATCAGTTCTACATCTCCGCATTCATGCAGAATATACTGCTGATTGATCATCGGGAAGATCCCCTCGTAATTTGTATCTCCTTTTTCAATATGGATCAACTGCATATGCGGATGCAGGCGTTCCCCAACGGTGAAAGCACATAATTTTCCATCAATATAGATGGTTCCGCCTACAAGACCTAATTCTTCCATATTATTCAGTGCCAGCATCACAGACTGCTTTTCATTTTGCAGAGAATCTGCCATTTCGCCATCTTTTTCATTGATCCACTGATCGTATAAAGCGATGCATTCATCAACCATATCCTTTTCCAGTTTTCGATATTCATAATCAGGATATTTGGAAAGGAATTTATTGATATGATTACGTTTTCCATGAAGCTTTTTACCTTTTAGCGTAGCAAGGCTTTCTCTGGAATATACATAATCCCATGCAATATCTGTAGGCATTGAAAACAATTCCGGACACGCTTCCAGCATTTTATCACGGAAAGGCGTCCAAACAGAACGAAATGTAGGTTCTACACCCATTTTTCTCATATATTCGATACCATCATAGATGGCTTTTTTATAATCTACTTCCACACCATATTTAGGAATTGGTGCCCAAAGGAACACAGGAACACCCTCGAAATCTAATTTAATATACAGAACGTTATTCTTTTCTGCATATTCCATTTTTCCGTCTGCTCCCCAGATATACAGATTTGTAAAAGAGAGATCAGAACATTCCAGCATCCAGGGTTTTGCGTAGGAATCAATCAAGGGTTTTACATCCAACGTGATAGGTTTGAAATTTAATTCTGTACGATCCATATTTGTTTTAACTATATATTCTTGATATTCACAACAATTTGGCATACGCATTGCCTCCATCTTTAATATTCATCTATGATATAACAGCTCTGCTTTGGTAAAAGCAAATCGATTTCTTCAAATTTTTCTATATCATAAATCATAATTTCACTTTTCAATTCATTGAAAGAATGGTATCCAACCAGCACCTGCAGAAGGTGTCCGGCAGAAATTTCAAAAACCGGCTCTGTCTGGCAGGAATTTCCACAAAAATCGAATATTCCATTATTTTCCGGTACAACAGAATCTTTCACACGGAAACTATAAGGGATCTGAAGATTCAATGCTTTCAGAAGACCTGCTGCATCACAGAGACCCATAACACCTTTCTGTGATTTTTCTAATACAGAAAAGGGATAGAAAATTTCAACTTCCGGAGGAAGTTTTGCAGAAAATTTCAAGCCCGCGCCTCTGGCAAAAAGCCCTTCCATCAGGAATCCCCAATAGCCATCTTCTGCAACAGTCTCTACGCAAAGGATCTCTTCATCTGTCTGGTAATAAAAGGCATATCCTTTCACAGTGTTATTTTCAATATATGCCAGCATTTTGCCACCGTCCGCAGCATAATCCGCTGCTTTTCGCAGAAAATCTTCTTCCGTACGTTTTACGATACCACTATATTTTCCTGCAAAGGATTCATATAAAGGATAACATCTGTACCATTCCTTTTCATTCATAATACAACAATTTTCATGTGTGTTCTGTGATAGAATCACATTCGCCTTCAAATAAGCTGCATCAGCTACAGGAAAATGGCCATAAGAAAAATAGCTAGGCAAAACTGCGGGAGTATGCACAGCAACATGATAACCCATTTTTCGTAAATGATTCATTTCATATGAAAAGATCTTTCCCATAAGACCCTTTCTGCGATGATCCGGATGGGTGGAGACGCCGCAAAGCATTGTTCCTGGAATAGAAACACCGCGAATCTGGATGGTATAAGGAAAAGCCTGCATACAAGAAATGATCTCGCCTTCTTCTTCCAACACAACAGAATGCTCCGGTGAAAACCTGTTCTCAAAAAACCAGTCGCAAAAAGCATCGCTGTCACCAAAACAAATTTTCCATAATCTATAAAAATCTTTTTTATCTTTCTTTTCAGCAATTCTGATCATAGTCATATTTATTTCTCCACATTTATTCCATATCTTTTTTCTATGAGTTAATTATATAAGAAAATTCAATCGAATACAATCGAATAAAAGCATCATTTCTCTGGAAAGTTTTTCTCATTTTTGTATATTGTGCTGAATCAGTTCTCCATTTTACTAAGTCCTTCCTGCCAGATCTTTCTGAAGGCGGACGGCAACGCAAAAGATGTCTCCGCATCTGTTTTTGTCAGCCACACAAGTTCTGAACTTGTTTTTTTAGAAACTTTTATATAATAACAATCCATATACCACTCAATATGTGTGAATATATGCTTCTGATTTTTCATCGAAAAAATTTCTGCTTCCAGAATGCCAATTTCCTGTAAAGCCGCGGGAACAGGCACCTCTCTGCCGGAATTTGGCAATTCCCAAAGACTGGATAACAGCCCTTTTGCCGGGCGTTTATGAACAGCAATCTTATCCTCATAAACGCAGAAAAAGACATTCAGATATTCTTGCGTCCTTGCTTTCTTTTCTGCTTTTACAGGATACCTTTGGGGGTCTCCCTTTCGATATCCCTCACAGTGTTTTCTGACAGGGCAAAGTTCGCATCTAGGAGTGCCATTAGGCACGCAAATAGTTGCACCAAGTTCCATCAGAGCCTGATTCAGATTACCGGACTCCTTTTCCGGCATAATGGCAGTCAGCCTTTCTTCCCATTCTTTCTTTGTGGTTTGCAGAGAAATATCTGATGCATCGGCCGTCAGACGGCTCATGACACGCAGAACATTCCCATCTACGGCCGGAACAGGGAGATCAAAGGCAATTGATCCAACAGCTCCTGCTGTATATGGCCCGATCCCCTTCAGACTTAGCAGTTTTTTATAATCTGCAGGAAAATGTCCCTGATATTCTTCCATGATCTGTATGGCCGCCTTCTGCATATTTCGCACACGGCTGTAATAGCCCAGACCTTCCCATAATTTCAGTATGGTTTCTTCATCGGCTTCGGCCAGATCTTTTACGGTTGGCAGCGTTTCCAGAAAGCGGGCATAGTAAGGCTTTACAGCCTCTACTCTCGTCTGCTG
The DNA here is from genome assembly GCA_017442465.1 of Anaerotignum sp. Classification (GTDB taxonomy): domain Bacteria; phylum Bacillota; class Clostridia; order Lachnospirales; family Anaerotignaceae; genus Anaerotignum_A. Next base: position 12,641 of record JAFRZQ010000096.1, read on the forward strand.
CAGCATGATTTCAGAAACCCAAATTGCATAAGGGTCTTTTGTTCTGCGCCATGGCAGATCTCTTTTATTCCATTGATACCATTGTAATAATGGTTGTATCATTTCTTTGATATTATCCATGTGTCACCTATTTCTATTAATACAAAAAGAAAACGGGAGATTTCTCTCCCGTTTCATTATACTCTTACTTTGAAAATTTTCAAGTACAGTGGAATCAGCATACCGCCAACAGAA
>JAFRZQ010000097.1 GCA_017442465.1 Anaerotignum sp.
ATATCAATATAATGACAAACCTTTTCGCAAGTTGCCATGGCTTCGATGGTTTCGTCTGTCAGGGTTTCAGGGTACGCATACAGCAGTCTGATCCATTCAATGCCTTCGATGGCATTCAGCTGTTTCAGCAGTTCGTGGAGCATAGGCTGACCATACAGGTCTCTGCCGTAAATGGAAGTATCCTGTGCTACGATGACCAGTTCCTTCACGCCCTGCTGCGCCAGAATGGTTGCTTCTTCAATCAGACTTTCCATCTTTCTGCTGCGGTGTCTGCCCCTCATTTTGGGGATGACGCAGTATGTACAATGGTTATCACAGCCTTCGGAAATTTTCAGATATGCAAAATAAGGTGCTGTGGAAAGGACACGCAACTTGCCGTTTTCATCCTGCATCGCCAGATCGATGCTTTCCAGATGTTTCACCTGCTGTCTGCCTGCCAGGATTTCATCCGCCACTTCTGCGATGGATTCATAAGCCGTTGTACCAACGATAGCATCTACTTCGGGCAGTTCATCGAAGAATTCCGCTTCAAAACGCTGACCCAGACAGCCAGCTACGATCAGACCTTTGCAGTTACCTACTTCAGGGTCTTTGTACTGTGCCATTTCCAGAATGGTTTCGATGCTTTCTTCCAGTGCATCCTTGATGAAGCAGCAGGTATTCACTACGATAATGTCCGCTTCCGCTTCATCGGCTACCGCTGTGTAGCCGTTTTTCTGCAGGATCCCCAGCATGACTTCACTGTCAACTCTATTTTTATCGCACCCCAGAGAGGTGAATGCGATCTTCTTATTCATTGTATTCCTCCTTCAAACTATCAAAGGGATAGCAATATTTTCACATCATAGTATTTTACTACAAATGCAGAGAAATTGCTATATTTCCGCAAAAATCTTTTCAGGTTCTTTCTGCCAAAAGAAAAAGTCCTCTTTTGAGGACTTTTATGATTATTCTTCTGTTTCGTAGTTTTGCAGGAACCATTCCAACTGGTCAGTCATCTGTGTTTTACTTCCTTCTGCGATCATATAGCAATCTCCTCTAAACACAATTTCTCCATTCTTCCAGAAATTGATGATTTCACATCTGCCTACTTCTTCGCTATCAAACTGCAACTCCATCGTATACGGATATTCTTCATCGGAATGTAGTTTTTCCCAAGGCAGCGCTTTTCGGATTTTCAATTCTTCAATGTCTTTCACCAGCTTTTCCACAGGCTCTATATCCCTGATATCTACTCCATACACATAACCTGTTTGATTTTTTACTTCGATTGTCTGAATCTTACAATAGATAAAGTTTTCCAGTGAAATCTCACCTTTTTGCGATAAGGGACTGCTGAAAAAATGACCTGCAAACCATATTATCAGCACAACAAGCAGAAAAAACACAAATCTCTTTAATTTCTTCATACCATCTCCCCCTTCCTCTTAATATAAAAATACCCTTGATCTCTTTCGAAATCAAGGGTATAAATCTTAAGATTTTCTTACATCAGACCATTCTGAATTCTTGCGGCTGTGTTACAGTTTTTCATCAGCATAGCGATGGTCATAGGACCAACGCCGCCGGGCACGGGAGTGATCGCCCCTGCCACTTCTTTCACGTTCTCAAAGTCCACGTCGCCGCACAGTTTGCCTTCGGCGTTGCGATTCATACCGACGTCAATGATGATCGCACCTTCTTTTACCATATCTGCCGTTACTGTGTCTACCTTGCCGGTTGCGCTGACGATGATATCTGCCCCCCGACAGATACCGGCCAGATCCTTTGTTTTGGAATGGCAAATGGTAACAGTACCGTTCTCCTGCATCAACAGCATAGCCACAGGCTTACCTACAATATTGCTTCTGCCGATAATGACACAATTTTTGCCTTCGATGGAATGACCGCTGCGTTTGATCAGTTCGATAATACCAGCGGGTGTGCAGGGCAGGAAGCCCTTTGCACCTGTGTGCAGATAGCCTACATTCACAGGGTGGAAGCAATCCACATCCTTATCGGGGCTGATGGCCATGATGACTTTTCTGTCATCGATATGTTTGGGCACAGGCATCTGAACCAGAATGCCGTGTACACTTTTATCTGCATTCAGTTCATCGATCAGGTTCAGCAGTTCCTCTTCTGTTGTCTCCCCAGGCAACACATGGGATACAGACTTGATGCCTACGGCTTCACAAGCCTTCTGCTTGTTGCTTACATATACCTTGGAAGCGGAGTTATCGCCGACCAGAACAACAGCCAGACAGGGTTCGATGCCCTGTGCTTTCAGTGCTGCTGCCTCTTCTGCCGCTTCTGCCTTGATTTCTGCGGAAATCAGTTTGCCATCAATCAATTGTGCTTTCATCTCAAATTATCTCCTTCGTATAAGTTGACGAAGAATTAGAACAGGCCTACTACGTTGCCGTCTTCGTCGATATCGATATTCAGTGCTGCAGGTTTCTTAGGCAGACCGGGCATTGTCATTACATCGCCCAGCAGAACTACGATAAAGCCTGCACCAGCGGAAATGCGGATTTCTTTTACAGTTACTTCGAAACCTTCGGGACGACCCAGAACCTTGGGATCATCGGACAGGGAGTACTGTGTCTTCGCGATACAAACGGGGAAGTGGTTGAAGCCCAGTTTATCGATCTGATCCAGTGTTTTCTTTGCAGCTGCAGAGAAGTTTACATTGCCTGCGCCGTAGATTTCTTTACATACTTTGTTTACTTTTTCAACGATGTTCAGTTCATCTTCATACAGGAATTTGAAATTGCTTTCTTTTGTTTCCAGTGTTTCCAGAACTTTTTCAGCCAGAGCTTTGCCGCCTTCGCCGCCTTCTGCCCATACTCTTGCTACTGCGAATGTAGCGCCCATAGCTTCGCATCTTTCTTTTACGTATGCAACTTCTGCATCTGTATCAGCTACGAAGTGGTTCAGTGTAACAACAACGGGAACACCATATTTCTGGATGTTTTCGATGTGTTTTTCCAGGTTTACGAAACCTTTTGCCAGAGCATCCAGGTTTTCATTGGACAGGTCAGCTTTTGCAACGCCGCCGTTATATTTCATTGCACGTACAGTAGCAACCAGAACAACCGCATCGGGTTTCAGGCCTGCTTTACGGCATTTGATATCAAAGAATTTTTCAGCACCCAGGTCAGCACCGAAGCCTGCTTCTGTTACAACGTAATCAGCAATTTTCATAGCTGTTTTTGTTGCTTTTACAGAGTTACAGCCGTGAGCGATATTCGCGAAGGGACCGCCGTGGATGATTGCCAGTGTGTTTTCCAGAGTCTGAACCACGTTGGGCTGCAGAGCATCTTTCAAGAGAACTGTCATTGCGCCGTCAGCGCCGATCATTTTTGCTGTTACGGGTTCGTCGTCATATGTGTAACCAACGATGATCTGACCCAGCATTTCTTTCAGCTGTTTCAGGTCGTTTGCCAGACAGAAAATAGCCATAATTTCGGATGCTACTGTGATCTGGAACGCATCTTCTCTGGGTACGCCGTTTACTTTGCCGCCCAGACCAGAGATTACTGTTCTCAGCTGTCTGTCGTTCAGGTCAACGCATCTTTTCCAGGAAATTCTTCTGGGGTCGATGTTCAGTTCGTTGCCCTGCTGGATGTGGTTATCTACCATGGAAGCCAGCAGATTGTTTGCTGTTGTGATCGCATGCAGGTCACCTGTGAAGTGCAGGTTGATGTCTTCCATAGGAACTACCTGAGCATAGCCGCCGCCAGCTGCGCCGCCTTTTACGCCCATGCAGGGACCCAGGGAGGGTTCACGCAGACATGTGATAGCGTTTTTGCCCATTTTCTGCAGTGCCTGTGTCAGACCGATTGTTACTGTTGTTTTACCTTCACCAGCGGGTGTAGGGTTAACAGCTGTAACCAGGATCAGTTTTGCATCTTTGTTGTCTTTGATTTCGTTGAAGTATTTGTCGCTGATTTTGCCTTTGTACTTACCGTAGCAGTCGATGTATTCTTCGGGAATACCTGCTTTTTTTGCTACTTCCAGGATGTGTTCCATTTTACATTCCTGCGCGATCTGTAAGTCTGTTTTGAACATTCGAAAAAACTCCTCTCTGCTTGGTGCTTTGGCACCGTTCACATTACTGGTTATCTTGATGATTAGTATTGGCAGTATTTTTCCCCATAAACAAGAAAAATACCGCACCAATCCAAGCATCATCGCCCAGACGGTCGGCATTCGAACAGTCATACTCCATGTGGTTCCTTCCACTTCCGTCAGTCATATGACCCTACAATGATGGTACTATATGGGACGATTTTTGTCAATCGATAAAAACCCACAAAAAAGCACAGACAAAAAGGTCTGTGCTTTAATAGTTATTTTCAATTTATATTTCTTCAGGAACAGAACCTGTCATTTCTTCCCATTCTCCTTTGGTGATCAGGACTTTTCTGGGCTTGCTGCCATCCTCAGGGCCAACGATACCATGGCGTTCCAGATCATCCATCAGCCTTGCCGCACGGTTATAGCCAATGCGGAACTGTCTCTGCAGCATGGAAACAGAAGCCTTATCCTTTTCAATGACCAGATCCACCGCCTGGCCGAAAAATTCATCAGACTCTTCCACATCACCGCCGCCGGCTTTTGCCGTGGATGTGATCTGGTCGATGGTCTCCTGCGTATAATAAGGTCTGCTGCTCTTTTTCAGGAAGTCAACGATGGCTTCTACTTCCTGATCGGTAACGAAGGCCCCCTGCAAACGGGAAGGCTTGCTCTGGCCGGAAGGATAGAACAGCATATCGCCCTTGCCCAAGAGTTTTTCTGCCCCGACCATATCCAGAATGGTTCTGGAGTCGATGCCGGAAGAAACAGCGAATGCCAGTCTGGAAGGGATATTCGCCTTGATGACACCAGTAATGACATCTACGGAAGGACGCTGTGTGGCAATAATGAGGTGCATACCAGCGGCACGGGCCATCTGTGCCAGTCGGCAGATGGCATCTTCCACTTCACCAGGAGCAGCCATCATCAGGTCCGCCAGTTCATCGATGATAATGACGATCTGAGGCATCTTGCCCTTTTCGTCACCTTTTTCTTCCATCATTTTATTAAAACCTTTGATGTCACGGACACCGTGGGCTGCGAAATCATTGTATCTCTGCAGCATTTCCCTTACGGCCCAGTTCAGTGCACTGGACGCCTTTTTGGGATCTGTCACAACAGGGATCAAGAGATGAGGGATACCATTGTAAACGCTCAGTTCTACTACCTTAGGGTCAACCAGCAGCAGTTTCACTTCCTTAGGGTCTGCCTTATAGAGGATACTTGTGATCAGGGTATTGATACATACGGATTTACCGGAGCCTGTTGCACCGGCAATCAGCAGATGTGGCATCTTCGCTATATCCGTCACCACAGGGTTGCCCGCAATATCCTGCCCCAGTGCAAAGGCCAGTTTGGAAGGATGTTCTCTGAAAGCATCACTTTCCAAGATGGTTCTCATATAAACGGACTGGGTCTCCTTATTTGGCACTTCAATACCCACCGCGGCCTTGCCGGGAATAGGTGCCTCGATACGGATGCCGCTTGCCGCCAGATTCAGGGCAATATCGTCCGCCAAATTCACAATTTTGCTCACCTTTACACCCTGACTGGGAGAAAGTTCATATCTGGTAACCGTAGGGCCTTTGGAGATCTGGATGACTTTTGCATCTACACCAAAGCTCTTTAAGGTGGATTCCAGTTTTCTTGCATTTTCGATCATTTCCGAACGGCTGCTGCCGCTGCCCGTCTGAGGGTCTGCCCCCAGAAGTTCGATGGGCGGATAAATATAAGGTTTTTCTTCCTCCACCGGTTCTGTGGGAATTTCAGGCTCAGGGATATCTTCCGCCTTCTGCTCTGTCTCCGCAGGATCTTCCTCTTCTTCGATATCTTCTTCCTCTTCTTCTGCTGCACGTTCAGGCACAGGGGCAGATGTCGCTTCTTCCTGCAGTTCATCGGCAATGGAAACCATCTCGATGATGGGGATATCATCCTCTTCCATTTCTTCCAAAGATTCAGGTTCTGCCGCATCTTCTACCGCAGTGATATCAATGATGGAACCATCCGTTTCGGGCAGTTCAGTCTGTATGTCTGTCTTTTCCTGAGCCTCCTGCAATGCCGATGCAGCCAAAACTGCTGCGGCCGCTTTCACCGCATCTCTATCCTCAGAAGGGTTCTCTTTTTCTTTCACAAAATCAAAAATAGGCTCCCGTTTTTTGGATTCCAGCGTCATAGGTTTCTTACGGAATACCGTTTCTTCCACATAAGGTACTTCCTCATGCTTGCCTTCCTGCAGTTCAATATTGAAATCTGCCTTTGACATGGTTTTCTTACGGCGTTCTTCCTTCTTCGCCAGCCGTTCCGCTTCCACCAGTTCCTGCTGGCGGATCCGTTCTGCTTTATTCTTGATCTTTTCGTTCTTTACTTTCTTTCTTGCCTTACGGTGGGCATTGGCATCTCCAATGGCATGGAAGAAGGATTTTCCTGTCGCCATCACGATAGAAATAATACCGACAGCCAGCAAAATGATCGCACTTCCCAGAGTATCCAGTGCAGTATAGAGACCGCCGCCGATAAGGCCGCCAAACAGACCGCCGTTAGAAAATGCACCTGCGTCATACAGAACGCCGCAGCTTTTCAGAAAACCCACGTTCCCTGTTTCCACCGGATTGATGATCTGGGCTGCAGATGCCACCGTCAGCAGAAACAAAATGGCCCCAATGGCACGCACCACAGGGAATCTTTTTTCTTCGCTGACCAGCATCCAGATGCAGTAAAGGATCACAAAAACAGGCAGTAAAATACCGCCAAAGCCCAGGATCCCCTTAAAAAATGTACTGATCAGACCGCCGATCACACCCATCTTATCTGTCAGCAGACTGACAAATACCACAATGGATACCACAATGATCAGCAGCAGAATGATCTCATCCAGCAGACTGTCCCCGAAGCGGGCAGGTTTTGCGTTCACTTTCGTCGTTTCTTTTTTTACCGGTTCTTTTTTGGTCGTTTTGGTTTCTGTCTTTTTTCCGCTGCTTTTTGCTGCATCTTTCTTTGCTTCTGCAGGTTTTTTTGCAGGGGTTTTGGCAGCTGTTTTCTTGTTTTTCTGTTCCGCCAAATTTCTCACCTCATCTATATTCATATCAAAAGATAATTTTTCCTAACACTTAATTATAGCATGGATTTTCTTTTCAGGCAAACGCCCCTTTTCCTTTACACTGTAAGATAGAAATATTCTGCGATCACTTCCGGCGCTTCCTTTCTGCCATTGTCGAGCCACCATCTGATCGTTTCCACAAAAGTTGCTGCGATGTGATTGATCCAGAATGCATCCGGCAGCTGCTCATGTTTTCTGGAAGCAAACAGCGGCAGCTGACTGACAACCAGCTTTTCCAGATTGCTTTTGAAATATCTTAAAAACACTTCATTATTGGGGCAGGACAGCAATTCAAGAATATGATTGTCATTTTTCTGCAGATGCTGCAATAAATGCAGAAAAACAGAATCCGGTGCATCACATTGGAAAATATGTCTGTGCTCCGTGTTTTTTTCTCCCATGGCATCGAAAATATGACAGAAGAGATCTTCACAGAATTCCTTCAGCAGAAAATCCTTTGTTTCAAAGTGGGCATAGAATGTAGCCCTGCCTACATCTGCTTTTTCTATGATCTCTCCCACAGTGATCTGTTCATATTCTTTTTGGGACAATAATTCCGTAAAGGCCATAAATATTGCTTCCCGTGTTTTTCTTTTTCGTCTATCCATATTTTTCTCCATACAAATTTCAATACATGTTCCGTATCATACAGAATGGCAGATCTGCATATCGTTTTCTCCGATAGTTTCTATTACAATGATACCGAACACAGTGTTCATTATCGAATATATTGTATCACAATAAAATTTCATGTCAACAGGAGGTGCTTTATGAAAGCAGAAACCCGTATCCTCATTGCCTTTATCCTGAATCTGTCCTTTTCTATCTTCGAGTATATCGGCGGCATCTTCACAGGCAGCACCGCCATCCTCTCTGACGCCGTACATGATATGGGAGATGCTGCCAGCATCGGTATCGCCTGGGTTCTGGAAAAAAAGAGTAAAAACGACAACGGAAGATCCTCTCTTCTCAGCAGTATCTTCCTGTCTTCCATCCTCCTTTTCAGTTCCATTCTGGTCATTTGCAATGCCGTCAGAAGGATCTTCCATCCGGCAGCGATCAACTATGATGGTATGATCCTTTTTGCAATTGTTGGGGTCTGCGTAAATTTTTGTGCAGCTTATTTTACCCATGGAGGGGACTCTCTGAATCAGAAAACAGTCAGTCTGCATATGCTGGAGGATGTTCTGGGGTGGGCAGCGGTTCTGATCGGTGCCATCGTCATGCGTTTCACTGATTTGCGCATCATCGACCCATTATTATCCATCGGCGTAGCCCTGTTTATCCTTATTAGCGCCATGCAAAATCTGAAAGAAGCAGCCCATCTTCTCCAGCACGGACATGAAATGCCTGACAGCACGGAAGATCAGCAAAAGCACTGCAGACATCATCACCATCATCATCACCACTAAAAAAAGCGGATCTCTCCGCTTTTTTCTTATTCTTTTTTCGATAAAGAAAGGGCCACCACTGTACCCAAAATCATCACAAAGCCAATAAAATCCATGATATGAAAATCCGCTCCAAGGAACGCCAGAGAAATAATAATAGCTGTCACCGGCTCCACCATTCCCAGGAGACTCCCCATAAAAGGCCCCACAATGCTGACCCCTTTCAGATACAGAGAAAAGGCGATGGCTGTGCCCACTATGACCACACCAGCCGTTGCCAGAACAGTCCCTTTATCCAAAACAACATCATATCTCCACGGGCGTACGACCAGAAGCATAGCGATCCCCGCCAGAAGCATGGCATAGCCTACGATAGCATATACGCCGTATCTGCGCAGCAAGCCGCCGGACATCATATTATAAACAGCCACACTGACCGCAGAAGACAACCCGAAAAACAATGCCAGAGAAGAAATGTTCATGCTGCTCAAGTCCCCATGGGTACTCAACAGAAACACCCCCAGAAGTGCGAAAAAAATTGCTCCCGCTTCCAGTTTTGTCGGCAGCCTTTTCCCCCGCAGACAGATATACGCCAGGATCACCACAGGCCCAAGAGACTGCAGCACTGTTGCCGTACCTGCGTTGGAATGCTGGATGGCTGCAAAATATGTATACTGACAGGTCAGCATACCGGCAAAAGCAAACAACAGCAGCAGATTTCTGTCAGCTTTCTGTTTCCATACATCACCCATGCGTCTTTTTGTCAGGATCAGTCCCTATAAAATCAAAAGCAGTCCTGCACAGGTCAGGCGAATGGTCACAAGCCATTCCGCCGTGATGCCCTTTTCCTGAAATAAATATTGTCCAAAACAGCCGGAAAGCCCCCAGCACGCCCCGCCAGAGAGGGTAATCAGGATACCGGCTGTACGATTTTCTTTCGTATCCATATTTTTCACCTCATGGTAAAGGATAATATAATTTCTCCCAAAAAACAAGAAGGGCTTTCCGCCCTTCTTACATCTTTTCAACCCAATGCAGGACAGCATCCCTCAAAAATGCAGCACAGCCTTCCACTTCTTTGTCGTAGTATGCTTTGAATCTTTCATCAAGTACATACATCTGCACCACACCCTTATGGGCATTTTCCGTATACTGTTTCCATGTCATACCAAGCCATTCCTTATGCAGCAATACAACTCTGCGCCCCATTTCCCCCTGCGGATCTTCTCCTGCAAGTACAGCTTTCTGCAGGATTTGTTCCACTTCTTCTTTCAGATTTTCAAACCGTTCATAGTCTGCTTCTGTCATGTTCATCAGTTTGCGATTAGCGGCATCCATTTCCGCATCGCCATATTTTTCACGCACTTCTTTTCCGTATACCGCCTCGTTTTCCTCCACGATACGCTGTTTGAATCCTTCAAAACGTTCTTTTTCAGACATCTCTCTTTCCCCTTTCATAGATGCAATCGTACATTTTACGTTTTTTATCATATTCGCGGTCTCTTTCTGTCGGGTTTCCAATTCCTGCAGATGTTCCCATAAGGCTTTCTCCAAATCAAAATCCTTTTGGTACAGAATCTGCCGGATCTCTTCCAATGAAAACCCTCGTTCTCTGTAAAAAAAGATCTGCTGGAGCAGGATCATTTCCTTTTCCCCATAAAACCGATATCCCACATCATTGACCCTTGCAGGCTTCAATAAGCCGATGCTGTCATAATAGCGCAGCGTCCTGCTGCTGACACCGGAAAGTTCTGCCAATTCCCGAATACTATATTCCATCTTTTCACCTCCTATATCCATAGGATAGCCTATGACGCTGCGTCAATGTCAACCTTTTTTGCAAAGAAAAACCCACCCTCGAAGGAGAGTGGGTCAAATATTCCTATGTAAGTGAATTAGATCACATAGCCGTTTGCTTTCAGAGCAGCTACCATTTCTTCGTAGTGTGCTTTGTTTCTTGTTTCAACTGTTACGTCTACCACTACGTTAGCTACAGCTACGCCTTTTGCTCTTCTGTTGTGTTCTACATCCAGAATGTTTGCGCCTGTGTCGGAGATGATCTGCAGCAGCTGGATCAGCTGACCGGGTTTATCTGCCATCATTACAGAGAATTCTGCGATTCTGCCGTTTTCCTGCAGGCCTTTGTCGATGATTCTATCCAGAACGTTAACGTCTACGTTACCGCCGGATACTACACATACAACGTTTTTACCAGCCAGATCAACTTTGTTTGTCATAGCAGCAGCTACGGAAACAGCACCAGCGCCTTCTGCTACCATTTTGTGTTTTTCCAGCAGCATCAGGATCGCGGAAGCGATTTCAGCTTCTGTTACTGTTACGATGCCATCAACGTATTTCAGGCAAGCTTCGAATGTCAGATCGCCGGGTTCTTTTACAGCGATACCATCAGCCATTGTTGCAACGCTGGGCAGTTTTTCGATTTTCTTGTGTTCTACGGACTGTTTCATGGAAGGAGCACCTGCTGCCTGTACGCCGTATACTTTGCAGTTGGGGTTGATTGCTTTTACAGCACAAGCAATACCGGAAATCAGACCGCCGCCGCCGATGGGAACCAGAATTACTTCTGCTTCGGGCAGTTTTTCCAGAATTTCCAGACCTACTGTACCCTGACCAGCCATTACATATTCGTCATTGAAGGGGTGCAGGAATGTATAGCCATGTTCTTTCTGCAGTTCAACTGCTTTTGCAGCTGCGTCATCGTATACGCCGGGAACCAGAACAACTTCTGCGCCATAGCTCTTTGTTGCTTCTACTTTCGCCAGAGGAGCACCTGCAGGCATACAGATTGTTGCTTTGATACCTTTTTTCTGTGCGGACAGAGCTACGCCCTGAGCATGGTTACCTGCGGAGCAAGCGATTACGCCTTTTGCAGCTTCTTCTTCTGTCAGGCTGTTTGTTTTTACATAAGCGCCTCTCAGTTTGAAGGAACCTGTCAGCTGCATATTTTCGCATTTGATGAATACGTTTGCGTTGGGGTTGATGAAAGCGGATTCGTACATAGGTGTTACTCTAGCTACGCCTTCCAGTGTTTTTTTTGCTTCCTGAATCATTTCAAGTGTCAGCATGGTTATCACTCCTGTTTCTTCATTTCGTTTGATTGTTTTGTCTTTATTTCAAGGACATTTGTTTGCCCTTTGTCCTTCTATCGAATACAACCTCATTATAGTCCCGAAAATCTGCATTCGTCAACGTTTTTTTGCGATTTTTTTCACATTTTTCTTGATTTTGTAGGATATTCCAGTCATTCCACGAGAGATGTACAAATCTCCGTACATGACAAAATATCACAGACATTTCTTGTGCGTTTTTCCCTCCTGAGAAGTCTTTTTTCCATAAAAAAGAGAGTATCAAAGATACTCTCGATTTTATCATAATTATGCAGAGTTTCTGCTGTTTTTGCGCTTACGCATACGCTGCAGGGGTTCTCTGTTTTCGTTGTGGATATATTCAGGCTGTGCTTTACCGTTCACCACATCTTCTGTAATGATACAGCGTTCCACTGTAGTTTCTGTAGGGATCTCATACATCACAGGATTAATAAATTCCTCTACGATGGAGCGCAGGCCTCTGGCACCCGTTTCTCTTTCCATGGCTTTTCTTGCAATGGCTCTCAAAGCTTCTTCCTTGAATTCCAGAATCACATCATCCAGTGCAAAGAGATATTCATACTGTTTTGTCAGTGCATTTTTGGGTTCTGTCAGGATATGCACAAAGGCATCTTCATCCAGGTTATCCAGCGTTACAACTACAGGCAGACGACCGATAAATTCAGGGATCAGACCATATTTCAGGAGATCCTGAGGCATCAGGCTTCTCAGCAGTTCATCTGCTGTTTTGTCCAGCTTGCTGTGGGCTTCTGCACCAAAACCAATGACTTTGTGACCCATACGGTTCTGGATGATCTTTTCGATACCGCCGAAAGCACCGCCGCAGATGAACAGGATATTTGTCGTATCGATCTGCAGGAATTCCTGATGAGGGTGTTTTCTGCCGCCCTGAGGGGGTACGCTTGCCACTGTGCCTTCCAGGATCTTCAACAGCGCCTGCTGTACGCCTTCACCGCTGACATCTCTTGTGATGGATACATTTTCGCTTTTCTTTGTGATCTTATCGATCTCATCGATATAGATGATACCGCGTTCTGCCCGTTCAATATCATAATCTGCCGCCTGGATCAGTTTCAGCAGGATGTTTTCCACGTCTTCGCCAACGTAGCCCGCTTCTGTCAGGGATGTAGCATCGGCAATGGCAAAAGGAACATTCAGCACCTTCGCCAGCGTCTGTGCCAGCAGAGTCTTACCTGTACCGGTAGGGCCTACCAGCAGGATATTGCTCTTCTGCAGTTCCACATCATCCGCTTTTGCGTCCATGAAAATACGTTTGTAATGGTTATATACAGCAACCGCCAGCGCCTGTTTTGCTCTGTCCTGACCGATCACGTATTCGTCCAGTGTGGCTTTGATCTCCTTAGGCTTGGGAACATTGAAGTTTTCTTCTCTGTCTGCCAGCACATCGTATTCTTCATCGATAATATCCGCACACAGATCGATACATTCATCGCAGATATATACATTGGGTCCCGCAATCAGTTTTTTCACCTGATCCTGTGTTTTGCCACAGAAGGAACAGCGCAGTTTATTCATATCTTCTGTTTTACCGGGCATTTATCATTTCTCCTTTGTCTGGGGTCTTGTGATAACATCGTCGATCAGGCCATATGCCTTTGCTTCTTCCGCAGTCATAAAATTATCGCGTTCAGTATCTCTTTCCACTTCTTCCACGGGTTTGCCTGTGTTTTCAGCCAGGATCTTATTCAGTTTCTGCTTTGTACGCAGGATATTTTCCGCGTGGATACAGATATCTGTTGCCTGACCTCTTGCACCGCCGGAAGGCTGGTGGATCATCACTTCTGCATTGGGCAGAGCGTATCTTTTGCCCTTTGCACCGCCTGCCAGGAGGAAAGCCCCCATGCTTGCAGCCATACCGATGCAGATGGTGGATACATCAGGCTTGATATACTGCATGGTATCATAAATTGCCATGCCAGCTGTTACAGAACCGCCGGGGCTGTTGATGTACAGGTTGATATCCTTATCGGGGTCTTCCGCAGCCAGGAACAGCAGCTGTGCCACCACAAGGCTTGCTGTCACATCGTTCACTTCTTCCCCCAGAAAGATGATTCTGTCTTTCAGCAGTCTGGAATAAATATCATAAGAACGTTCACCGCGGTTGGACTGTTCCACGACCATAGGTACTAAACTCATTATGATTCCTCCAATCCTTTTTTATCTAAATAGGCACAGTCAAACTGTGCCTATTTGATTTCGTGTTATTTCGTTTGCATTAAGCTTCTTTGTAGATAGCTGTATCTTCGATCAGTTTCATAGCTGCTCTTACCAGCAGATCCTGTCTCAGAGCTTCTTTGTCTTCTTCCTGGATCATATCCAGCATTGTCTGACCGTCGATGCCGTAGGATTCGCCGTATTTTACAACTTCTGCATCCAGTTCTTCATCGGAGATCACCAGATTTTCTGCTTTCGCAATCGCTTCCAGCATCAGTCTTGCGTCTACAGATTTCATGGATGTTTCTTTGAATGTTTCTTTCATCATTTCTTCGTTTGTGCCCATGTACTGATAGTAAACATCGATAGACAGGCCCTGACGAACGATGTTTTCTTTGAATTCATTCAGCATACCATCGATCTTGTTATCGTACATAACCTGAGGCACTTCCATTTTGCAGTTAGCTACTGCAGCATCCAGCAGTTTGTCGCCCTGCAGCTGTTTTGCTTTTTCTGTTTTTTCTGTAGCCAGTTTAGCCAGGATATCTGCTTTGTATTCATCCAGTGTAGAGAATTCGGAAACATCTTCAGCGAATGCATCGTTCAGTTCGGGCAGTTCTTTTGCTGTGATGCTGTTCAGTTTGATAGCAAATACTGCTGCTTTGCCAGCCAGTTCGGGAGCGTGGTAAGCTTCGGGGAATGTTACGTTGATGTCAAATTCTTCGCCGATGCTGTGGCCTACGATAGCATCTTCAAAACCTTCGATGAAGGAATGAGAACCCAGTTCCAGGTCATGACCTTCTGCTTTGCCGCCGTCGAAAGGAACACCGTCAACGGAACCCAGGTAGTCGATGTTTGCGATATCGCCCATCTGTGCTGCTCTGTCTGTTACTTCCACTTTTCTTGCATTCTGTCTCTGTACTTTTTCCAGTTCCAGCATAACGTCTGTATCTGTTACTTCAGCGGAAACTTTTTCTACTTCCAGACCTTTGTACTGACCCAGTTCAACTTCAGGTTTTACTGTAACGTCACAGATGAATTTTGCACCTTTGCCGCCTTCGATGTATTCGATATCCAGTGTAGGAGCGGATACAACATCCAGACCCAGTTCTTTGATTGCTTCCATGTAGTTTTCGGGGAAGATGTGGTTGATCGCATCTTCATAGAAGAAGCCTTCACCAAACTGTTTTTCTACGATCTTTCTGGGTACTTTGCCTTTTCTGAAACCGGGCAGAGCGATTTCATTTTTGTGCTTGTTGTAAGCAAAAGCCAGACCTGTTTCCAGTACTTCTGCACTTACTTCAAAAGAAAGTTTTACTGCTGTTTTTTCTTTGCTAATTACTACTGCGTTCATTAGTAGTTCCTCCTTAAAAATTTAATCTAATGACAACCATGTCTTATTGTTTTTTTTGTAATGCTGCCATGTTGCGAATGCAGTACCTAAAACTGCACAATCACAGATGATTATAACACACTGATTTTTGAAAATCTACAGTTAAATGCAAATTTTCCGCAGTATTTCGGCAAAAAATACACTCAGCCCACTTCGTATTCTGCAGAAATCAGTTCCGCCTCCGTGTTTTTCTCCATGAAATCCAGAATATGCTGTATCATACTGTCTGCATGGCGTGTTTCATTGGTGACACAGGCAAAACCGATCACGATCATCTTGTGTTCATCCTGCCGATCCACCTCCGCTACAGAAACATTGAATTTATGTCTTGTTTTTTCCACCAGGCTTTTGACTACCATCCGTTTTTCCTTCAGGCTGTTCACCCAATCTGCCCGAAAGGTCACCTCACAAGTTCCTACGATCATGGCATTCCACTCCTTTTATTTTACAGAGAGCTCCGCTAACTTCTTTCTTAATGCTTCATATGCCTCTTCCGCATCTTCTATGTCCAGCACTGTCTGTTCCATAGGACACATCCCTGTTTTTGTTCTGTTGATGATGTAGTCTGCTTCTTTGCCATAAGTAAAAGGGATACCGCTTTTCCCAAAGGCCTTCAGGGCATGGCTGCTGACCAGTTCACCAAAGGCTGCTGCTACGCCCGCCTTTTCCATCAGAAGAGCTGCCGCTCTGCCAATAACCCGATCTGCCACATAAGCACCTTTCAGGATATCCTTATCTTCTTCCAAAAGTGCCATCATCGGCGCGATCCCCTTCTTTTCCGAAGTGATCAGGGTCCCGTCAGAAAGCACCGCTGCAAAGGTGATTTCCCCCGCAAGGGCAGCCTTTGCCTGTTCCAGTCTGTTTTCCATCTTTTTCTCCTGTCTAACCTTAAGATTCGGCAACTTTCTTCTGCCATTCTCTTAAATTATAATCATTCATTTTCGGTTTTCCCTTCCGAAAAACCTTATTTCCAGATACGACCCTCAATATCAGCCGTCACCTTTTTCAAGTCTTCACGAATAGAAATTTTCTGAGGACAAGCCGCCTCACACTTGCCACACTCCTTGCAGACTGCAGGCTTGTTTTCTGCCGGCAGTGTTTCCCAGCCAAAGGCAATGGCATTATAATTCCGATATATATGATACTGATTCCATCTCTTGAAGGATTCCGGAATATTTACCCCAAAGGGACAGGGCATACAATAGCCGCAGCCGGTGCAGCCATTCTGTACTCTGCCTTTCATTTCTGCTGCCACAGCCTCGATGACACTTCGTTCTGCGTCACTCAGAGGCTTGAAGCCAGTAAAAGTCTTCAGATTGTCCTGTACCTGTTCCATGCTGCTCATGCCGCTCAGAATGACCTTCACATTGGGATGACTGCCTACCCATCTGAGAGCATAAGAAGCCATTGTTGCGTTTTCATCCAGCTCTTTGAACTTCACTTGCAGGTCAGGAGAAAGATTCGCCAGCGCACCGCCGCGAACAGGCTCCATGATGACCAGTGGCACGCCCAGTTCTTCCGTCAGCTGATAGCCTTTCAGCCCAGCCTGTTCTTCCGTATCCATGTAGTTATACTGGATCTGGCAGAAATCCCATTTGCGGGCCTTCAGGATATCCTCGAACACTTCGTATGCATCATGGAAGGAAAAACCGATGTATTTCAGTTTGCCTTCCGCCTGCAGTTCTTCCAGCGCCCCCAGCATATCCAGTTCCTTTACGCTTTCCCATCTGCTTTGATCCAATGCATGGAGCAGATAAAAGTCGATATAATCCGTACGCAGTCTTCTCAGCTGCTCTTCCACAAATCTGCGCACATCTGCCCGCTCCTTTACTTCCCAGACAGGCAGTTTTGTCGCAAAACAGAACTTGCTTCTATCATGTTTTTCCATGGCTTCCCCATAGAAATCCTCACTCTCGCCATCATGATAATAATAGGCTGTATCAAAATATGTCACACCGTTTGCTAATGCTTCATCAAGCATTTCAGAAGCCGCTGCACGGTCGATTTTGCCATCCTTCAAAGGGAACCGCATCCCTCCAAAACCCAGAAGAGAAACCTCAGCTCCAATATTTTCCATCATTCTTTTTTCCATATCCTTCTCCCCTTTCTATTCTCTTTTTCTATCATATCGTAATCAAAAAAGCCGCACAAGAGAACACGGCTTATTTCCTGCTCTTTCGTCAACAAATTATTTTGATATACAAAAAAATCGGTCTTGATATACTCAAAACCGATTCTTGTAAAGCGCGAGACGAGATTCGAACTCGCGACCCTCGCCTTGGCAAGGCGATACTCTACCACTGAGCCACTCGCGCACTTTATGAAGTTTGTTGAAAAAAGAAGCGCGAGACGAGATTCGAACTC